>JBGTDE010000167.1:0-3933 GCA_041748475.1 Rubrobacteraceae bacterium
GCCCTTGCCGAGTACGCGCTCCCCGAAGTTCCGCGTAGCCTCGATTATCTTGGTATCCGTATCCTCCGTAGGGATGATCTCCATGAGCTTCAAATAGCGCGGCGGGTTGAAGAAGTGCGTCCCGAGGAACCGCTTCTTGAAATCGTCCGAGCGTCCCTCCGCAACCTGATGCAGCGGTATGCCCGAGGTGTTGGAGGAGATGATGGCGCTTTCCTTCGCTATCGCCTCGACGCGCTGCATTAGCTGGCGTTTCGGTTCGAGTTTCTCGATGATCGCCTCGACGATCCAATCGGCGTCCGCGACGCGGTCGAAGTGATCGTCGAAGTTGCCGATCCTCATCCGCTCGGCGACTGCCTTGCTCATCAAAGCCGCCGGACGGGATTTTTTCATCCGATCAAAGCCACCCTTCACGACGGCGTTTTTGTCATCACCCTCGGACGGCGCGATGTCCAAAAGATCCACGTCCAATCCGGCATTCGCGCAGTGGGCGGCTATGGCCGCTCCCATCGTGCCCGCTCCGAGGACTGCTACTCTCCTAATATTCTGCGACATGCGGTTCCCTTTCCCTGGTTAACCGTAAAGCTCTTTGTGCATGGACTCAATGGACTCTCGTACCCGCGTCAGATGGGTCTCGAACCGACCACTGATCTCCTGGTATTTCTTCTCCCCACTGGGTGTGATCGTGTAAAATCGGCGGCTCCTGGTATCCGGGTGCTCCCATTCCCCTTCTACGTAGCCTTTCTCCTCCAAACGACGCAACAGCGGATAGACCGTATTCGGCGAAACACTCATCGCACCCGCGCTGATCTCGCGTATCCGCGTCATGATGCTGTTGCCATACTCCGGTTTCTCCCTTACGAGATGCAGTATAAGCAACGGGAAGATATCCCGCGTCTTTACCTCGCTCAGAAAAACATCCTTCGGCGTCGTCTTCTCCCCCGCCACCTTCTCCGTCCGACCGGCCAAACGCTCCCTTTCTTCGAAAACTTGTCAATATTGATAATAACATGGATAATAAGTTCAGGTAAAGGTTTCCGGGTTCTGGCGGCACGGTTGTCGTGTTAGAGTTGGGATGTGGAAGGGCTATAGAAGGAGGAGTGCATGATCGCCGACGTTACCCACTCTTTGGGGACTGACTATTACGTATTGGACGATTTGCTGACCGACGAGGAGCGCGAAGTTCGGGACAAGGTCCGGGCGTTCGCGGACGCCGAAGTCATCCCGATCATCAACGAGTACTGGGAGAATGCAGAGTTCCCATTCGAGTTGATACCGAAAGTCGCGGAGCTTGGCATAGCCGGTGGAGCCATAGAAGGCTACGGTTGTCCCGGCATGAGCCACACCGCCGCTGGACTCGCTGCCATAGAGATGTCGCGGGGCGACGGAAGTGTGAATACGTTCTTTGGGGTCCATTCCGGGCTTTCTATGGGGACCATTGCTATCTGCGGCTCGGAGGAGCAGAAAGAGAAGTGGCTCCCGCCGATGGCTCGGATGGAGAAGATCGGGGCTTGGGGACTAACCGAGGCCAAGCACGGCTCCGACTCCGTGATGCTAGAGACCAACGCCCGCCGCGACGGCGACGAGTGGGTACTGAACGGTGAGAAACGCTGGATCGGCAACGCAACCTTCGCCGACTTAGTAATAATCTGGGCGCGGGACGTGGAGGACGGGCAGGTAAAAGGCTTCGTCCTGGAGAAAGACGAGAACGGCGAGCAGCACCCCGGCTACTCCACCGAGCTGATCACCGGCAAGATGGGTAAACGAGCCGTATGGCAGCCAAACATTTACCTCGAAGATGTGCGCGTACCGGCGGCTAACAAGCTAGAGTTCGCCAACTCGTTCAAGGACACCAACAAGGTCTTGACCGCGACTCGTGGCGGAGTAGCGTGGGAGGCGATTGGTCACGCCATCGCGTCTTACGAGGCGGCGTTGCAGTACGCCAAGGAGCGCGTGCAGTTCGGGAAGCCGATAGCTAGTTTCCAGCTTATCCAGAACAAGTTGGCGAACATGCTGGCGGAGATCACCAACATGCAGCTCATGGTCTACCGGCTCGCTCAGCTTCAGGAGCAGGGCAAGATGACCGGCCCGCAAGCCTCTCTCGCGAAAATGAACAACGCCAAGAAATCCAAGCAGGTCTGCTCCGACGCCCGCGACATCATGGGTGGAAACGGATTGCTCCTGGAGTACCACGTAGCCCGGCATCTCTCGGACATGGAGATCGTGTACACCTACGAGGGCACCGACACAATCCAGTCGCTCATAGTCGGTCGCGACGTAACGGGGATCTCGGCCTTCGTGTAAACCCTGCAACAGCAGATCAAGCATCTAAAAACAGCGCCGGATGGAGAAATATTCCGTCCGGCGCTCTCGTTTGCCTGTATCAAGGAGCAAAAACCTTTAAGCTGCGACAAGACCTGCATCGACCGAGAGGAGCCGCGATGAAAGCAATCCGTCTAAATGAGCTTGGTGGACCCGAGAACCTTGTTTACGAAGACTTGCCAGAGCCGGAGCCGGGTCCAGGTGAGATCGTAGTGCGTCTGCAAAACGCCGCCCTGAACCGCCGAGATGTCTTCGTGACGCGGGGAATGTACCCAGGAGCGAAGACGGACGCACTGCCCGTTACCCTCGGGTCGGATGGCGCCGGTGAAGTAGTGGCGCGGGGTGACGGTGCCGATGGACCGGAGGAGGGTACGGAGGTAGTTATCAACCCGGCTTTGCAGTGGGGCGACGACCCTCGGGTTCCGGGCAAAGAGTACCGGATATTGGGATTGCCGGACGACGGGACGTTCGCGCAGTTCGTGAAGGCACCAGCGGATCACGTGCTGCCAAAACCCTCTAACCTTTCGATGCAGGAAGCTGCGGCGATTCCGCTGGCCGCACTCACGGCGTATCGGGCTCTCGTGACTCGTGGAGAGTTACAAGCTGGCGAGACAGTCGTTATACCGGGCATCGGCGGCGGTGTGGCTACGTTCCTAGTGCAGCTCGCGACGGCGATGGGAGCTACAGTCTTCGTCACCAGTGGGAGCGACGAGAAGATAGAGAAGGCCAAGGAACTCGGCGCGGAGGGCGGCGTGAACTACAACGCCGAAAACTGGTCGAAAGACTTGAAGAAAATGACGGGCGGAGTAGATTTGTCGGTTGATTCCATCGGGGGCGAAGTCTTCGATACGTTGGTCACCATAGCCAATCCCGGTGGTCGAGTCGTTTCGTTCGGAGCGACGGCAGGTGCGGTGGAGAAGTTGGTCATGCCCAAGATCTTCCTAAAGCAGTTGGAGGTTCGGGGGACTGCGATGGGGACTGCGGAGGAGTTCGGTGCTATGCTGGATCTCTACGCGGAGCAGGATCTACATCCCGTTATCAACGAGACTTTCGCACTCGAAGAAGCGGCGGCGGCCATGAATCACATGGAAGAAGGTTCGGGCATCGGCAAGATCGTTCTGGACATACCGGCGTAGGTGTACCGTCGGCGCAGGATCTCGGAGACTTAGGGAGGAGAGCATGACCAACGTACTCATAGCAACAGATGGTTCAGAGCAGTCGCTGGAAGCAGCGCGGTATCTAAAGACACTCGTAGCTGCGGATTCCGTGGACAAGCTCGCAGTGATCGCGGTCGTCAGGCCGCTAGCGGCAGTGCCTTTCCTAAGCGATCTCGGCCACGCGGCAAGCGGTAGCGGAGAGGGACCGACCGGACACTCCTTCCAAAAGGCCGCACAGGAAGCCGTGGATCTCATAGCCGATGAAGTAAGCGGCCTCGCCGCTGATGTTCAGAAACTCGTCTGGAGTGGCTCCCCAGCGGATGAAATCGTTCGAGCCTCTAAAGAAGTCGGCGCGGATCTCATAGTAATCGGCAGTCGCGGAACCGGCGCCGTCGACTCATTGTTCATGGGAAGCGTCTCTCACCGTGTCATGCACTATGCGCACTGCCCCGTTCTC
>JBGTDE010000168.1:0-5263 GCA_041748475.1 Rubrobacteraceae bacterium
GCGGATAGCCGGTACCATCCCACTTTTCATGATGGCAGTAGGGGATGTCGAGCGCGGGACGCAGGTAGTTGATGGGCGAAAGCAATTCGTAGGCATGGATCGGATGCCGGCGCATGATGATCCACTCTTCATCGGTCAGCAGGCCGGGTTTGAGCAGGATGCTATCGGGAATACCCATCTTGCCTATGTCGTGCAGCAGAGCGCCCCGCCGAATATGCACCAGTTCGCCATCGCTCAGGCCCAGGGCACGTGCCATCAGCATAGTTTTCTCCGCGACGCGCTGGGTATGGCCTTCCGTCTCCTTGTCGCGCAGGTCAAGAGCACGCGACCAGCCTTCGATGGTGGTATCGTAAGCGAAAATGAGTTCTGTGTTGGACCGTTGCAGGTCATCGAAAAGCGAGGCGTTGTCAATAGCAATCGCCGCCTCTCCCGCGAGAGCATCTAGAAATTCCAGCCATTCCGCATCCACTTCGAGAGAGGCACGTTGGAAAACTTCCAGCACGCCTACGACCTTGCCCCTGGCAATTAGCGGCGCGCCATAATAGGCGATGAACCCCTCACCGGTTAGCAGAGGCGCGCGTCGCAATTCGCCCGGGTCCTCGGCCAGGTCAGGAATATTGACGACGTGGCGCTCCAATGCAACGAGCCCAGCGTGGCCCTCGCCCAGTCGCAGGTGAGTGTGCTGCAAAGCTACTGAGCGAAAGCCGCGCCGGCGGCATAGTCCATCGTCTGCGTGTGCAGGTTGAGCAGCAGCACATCGGCGGCATCCACCTGCAGTTGACTAGTGACTTGGTCGAGAAGGACGTTGAGCGTCACACGCAGGTCGAGACTGGCGGTGATGGCCATGTCAATATTGCGCAGAGCCTTGACACGCTGAACCTGCCGCTCACTCCGTTCTTCGGCTTGCTTGCGCTCGGTAATGTCGCGTGCGATGGTGGAGAGGCCGGTAATTCGCCCACCGAGATCTCGGACCGGCGAAATCGACAACGAGACTTCAATGATTTGTCCTCCGCGGCGCACGCGCTGCGTCTCATAATGCTCTACGGATTCGCCGAGCTCGACTCGATCTAGAACCAGCGTCATTTCGTCGAGCTCGTTCGACGGCATGAGCATGGTGATGGATTGCCCGATGGCTTCCTCGGCGGAATAGCCGTAGATGCGCTGCGCAGCCGCGTTCCAGGTGACGATGATGCCGTCGAGGGTATTGCCGATGATGGCGTCCTGGGACGACTCGACGATCGCCGCCAGCTGCGCGCGGTTGGCTTCAGCTTGCCGGCGCTCGGTGATATCGCGCGAAGTGAGCACCACGCCCGCAGTAACGGAGCCCTCGATCATGCTTTTGCCGACCGATTCCAACGTGCGCCACGAGCCGTCACGGTGCCGGAAGCGATACTCCGTGACGAAACTGCCGCCCGGCGATTGGATGGAGCGCGTCAGGGCTTCCCCGAGGCGTTCGGCATCGTCGGGGTGAATGAGTTCAAAGGCGTTCTTGCCGCTCAACTCCGCGGGCGCGTAACCCAGCAGGTGTTCAATCGAAGGGCTTTGATAACGCATGGTGCCGTCGGTATCCAGAACTCCAATAATGTCGGCTGCATTCTCTATGAGCGAGCGGAAATGATCTTCGTTGACTTGCGAGAGTAAATCTTCCGTGCGCCGCTCCTGTCCGGTTTCGTAGAGGCCGTGGGGCGTCAGGCGCAGTTCCATTTTCTCGACGGCGAGGGCGGCTAAATCGGACAGCGCGCTGGTTTCGGCTTCGCTAAGTTGCCGCGGCTCCTGCCCCATGATGGCAAACGTGCCGATATTGTAGCCGCCCGCCGTATGCAGCGGCGCGCCAGCGTAGAAACGAATCGCCGTTTCGCCCGTTACGAGAGGATTTTGAGCAAATCGCGCGTCTTGCGTGATGTCCGGCACCACCAGCACCTCGTCGGTGAGAATGACCTGATCACCCCGCGTCCCACCGCGTTCCGGTTCAATGAAAGTCAGTCCGTAAGAAGATTTGAGCCATTGGCGATCTTCACCAATAAGCTTGATGATGGCAACCGGCACGTTGAACAGCCGCGCAGCTAAGCGTGTGAGACGCTCGAAGGCTGCTTCGGGCGGCGTGTCCAGAATGTGAAAACGCCGCAATTCCTGCAGTCGTCGGGCTTCGTCTGATGGCGAGGAAGAACTCACATCGTAAATTTTACATCAAAAGCTCCAATCGGCTGTACCAGGAGCTACAAAACTGACACCTTCATCGAGTACCGCTTTGTTTTTCACCAAACCCGTACCTCCGTACAGTCCAAAACCTATCCTTCCGCCCGATGCCGAACAGCCCCCCGCGTCGCATCCTAAAGGTGCTCGAAGACGGGCCAAGAACTATGGAACCTTCCGAGGAGGTAGACACACCATGCAACACACGGAGACTGCCAAAGACGACACCGCCGTCCAGAGCGAGAGAATCTCGTGGCGAGGGTTGCCGATCTCGGCCTTGCTCGCTGCGGTAGCGGCAGCCGTCGCCAACTCCCTCATCTTTTTCGGGGCTTCGGCGCTGGGGTTCATACCGCAAAGCGTCCTTATCCCCACGGCGGGCGGAGAGTCGCCTCTGACGTTGGGCATGGTCGCTATCTCCTCGGTTATCGGAGCGGTGGGAGCCGCCGCCGTCTTCGCCGTTATCGCTCTATTCGTCCGGCATCCCGTGAGGCTGTTCCGCATCGTAGCGGTCTTGGTGCTGGTGCTCTCGTTCGCTACGCCGCTCACCATCCCCGGCGTGCCGCTCTCGATGATCCTGTCGATGGAGGCGATGCACGTGGTGGCCTGGGCCGTGATCGTCGGGTTGCTCACCACGGCGGTCCGAAGAGAAACTAGCGCATAGAAGAGATCCGGCGGAAGAAGGAGGAGAGCAATGAACGGAAAGTTGTTGGAAGAGCTCGAACAAGAGGTACTCGGCTGGCCCGGAGTCTGGAAGAAGAGGGACGAAGATGGTCCGGGCGGCGTCGGTGTCACGGGTTACCGGTTTAGTGGCAAGAAGCTTGGACACGTCCACGATGACGGTCACGCAGATTTCCGCTTCCCGAGAGAGGTTCGAGATAGCTTGATCCAATCCGGCAAAGCCTCCCTTCATCCGGCCTTCCCAAACAGCCGAACGACAGCGAGCTACAGACTTCGAAAACCCGAAGATCTCTCAGGTGCTCTGGATCTCTTCCGCATGTCCTATGAACGTGCCAAAGACCCGGAGCGTCTCAAGACAACGGACAAATCGCAATCTTCAGAAAACTCAACCGGAGATAGAGAAAATTGAG
Organism: Rubrobacteraceae bacterium; assembly: GCA_041748475.1. GTDB lineage: Bacteria > Actinomycetota > Rubrobacteria > Rubrobacterales > Rubrobacteraceae > JACDDK01. Next base: position 3,282 of record JBGTDE010000168.1, read on the forward strand.
ACGTACGACTTCGAGTTCTGGCGGCAGCGACGTGAAGAGTTCTTGCGCGGAGCGGAGATGAACCGTCTAGCGAGAACAGTCCGGTCGAACCGCAAGCGTAAGTCCCAGCAAAGTCCGCCTCTCGGACAGAATACAGAACGTTACAACGGCGGCCTTGTCAAATTCCTCCGCGCTCTGAAATACGAGATCCAGAAATGACAGGAGAATCACAACGGCAAATTCCACACTACGTACAGCCTTGATCACCGGCGCGTCCCGTGGCCTCGGCCTCGCACTAGCCCAAAGACTCGCGATCGATGGCTGGAACCTCATAATCGACGCCCGAAACGACGCGCCGCTCGAAGCCGTCCGCGCAGAACTCGCCAAGCAAACCACCGTGACGGCCATCCCAGGTGATGTAACCGACGACAAGCACCGCCAGATGCTCGCTGAAGTGGCCCACAGATCCGGCGGCCTCGACGCGCTCGTCAACAACGCCAGCATCCTCGGCCCGAGCCCGCAGCCGTCCTTGCTCGACTACCCGCTCGGCGTACTCGAAGAAGTCTATAGGACCAACGTCATCGCACCACTAGCTGTCATCCAGACTCTCCGCGACGAGTTGAAATCCGGTGCTCGCATCCTGAACATAACCAGCGACGCGGCCATCGAACCCTACGAAGGATGGGGCGGGTATGGCTCCAGTAAAGCCGCCCTCGAACAGATCTCCAACATCCTCGCCGCCGAGAACCCGGAGTTGCGCGTCTACCGCGTGGACCCTGGCGACATGCAAACCCAAATGCACCAGGAGGCTTTCCCGGGCGAGGACATAAGCGACCGACCACTCCCCGAGGAAAGCATCCCCGGCCTCGTCCAACTTCTGAGCGGAGACCTTCCCTCCGGACGTTACGCTACACGCGACCTTCCACAAACCATCGAAGGATAAAACCTTGATCTCACAAACTTCGCTCGAAAACCACGAGCATCCACTCCCGAACTTCGACTTACCAACAGCCTTGGAAGCCTATGAGCCTCCCGAAGCTCGTGGTTTGAGACGCGACCAAGTACGCCTGATGATCTCGCACCGAGACGACGACCACATCGAACATGCCCGTTTCACAGACCTCCCGAATGCCCTATACGCCGGAGACGTACTCGTCATAAACACCAGCGGCACCATGAACGCCGCTCTCCCCGCCGAGCACGAGGACGGAACACAACTCGAACTGCGCCTCTCGACACGCCTGCCCGCAGGACTCTGGACCGTCGAGCTTCGCCGCCCACAAGGAGATACGACTGTACCCTTCCGAGAAGCGAGCGCAGGCGAAGAAATCCATCTGCCGGGCAGTGCGAGGGCCACGCTACACACGCCCTACGCCTTCGGTTCGCGACTCTGGGTTGCGTCGCTCTCCCTCCCGAACCCGCTCGACGAGTACCTGGAGCTTTACGGAGCACCGATCCGCTATTCCTACGTCCGTGAAGACTGGCCCCTCGATTACTATCAGACCGTCTACGCCACGGAGAGAGGCAGCGCCGAGATGCCGTCCGCCGGGCGGGCCTTCACGCCGCAGCTCATAACCCGCCTCGTCGCGAAAGGCGTTCAGATCGCACCATTGCTCTTGCACACCGGCGTAGCCAGCCTGGAAGACGACGAGCCACCCTACGAAGAGTTCTACAAAGTGCCGCCCACGACAGCCCGTATCGTCAACAACGCTCATGCCGCCGGTGGTCGTGTCGTAGCTGTAGGTACCACGGTCGTTCGGGCTCTCGAAACCGTTGCGGATAGGTCCGGCGAAGTCCACCCCGGTGAAGGTTGGACGGATCTACTCATCACCCTCGAGCGCGGCGTCAAGGCTGTAGACGCTATGCTGACGGGACTACACGAACCACGCTCCACGCACCTGATGATGCTGGAGGCATTCGCCGGTCGAGAGCACCTGACGCTAGCCTACGAAGAAGCACTGCGAGAGGAGTATCTCTGGCACGAGTTCGGAGACTTGCACTTG
>JBGTDE010000169.1:0-2867 GCA_041748475.1 Rubrobacteraceae bacterium
AAGATATCGTAGGTACGAGCCACGAGGTAGACACCTGCCGCGACCATCGTGGCAGCGTGGATCAAGGCCGACACTGGCGTTGGGCCTTCCATTGCGTCCGGTAGCCAGACGTGCAGCGGGAACTGCGCACTCTTACCTATCGCCCCGATAAACACGAGCACTATCGCAGCAGTCAGAACGGATCCACCGATAAATCCAGCTTGAATCGCCTCGGAGATCCCCTCGAAGGAAGTCGTCCCCGTGTAGGACCAAAAGATGATGATCCCCGCGAACAACGCCGCGTCGCCCACCCGCGTCACGATAAACGCTTTCTGAGCCGCCCGAGTCGCCGACGGCTTCTCGAACCAGTGGCTGATCAGCAGATACGAACAAACGCCGACCAGCTCCCAGAAGATGTAGAGCTCGATAAAGTTTGGCGCGACCACCAGCCCGAGCATTGAGGCAGTGAAGAGGTTGAGAACGGCGTAGTACCAGGAGAACCGTTTGTCGCCTTCCATAAACGCCCCGGAGTAGAGTTGAACCATAAGGCTCACGATGCAGACGACCACTAGCATCATCGCGGCCAGGCCGTCGATATAGATGCCTACCGGGAAAACGCCGCCTTCTCCGAGGTTGATCCAGTTGACCGCAAAATCTATCGGCGCGCCGCCGCCCCGGATAACCTCTATAAGCGCGAACACGCTGAAAACCAACGAGACCGTTACGCCGAGTATCGCAACGTACTGAGCGGCTTCGCCGAGCAACCGCCCGAACAGGGCCAGCACCAAGAAGATCAGAGCTGGCAGCAGCGGTATCGCCGCGAATATGAGTTGTTGGCTAACGGTCATCGTGGTTTCCAAGTAGTAGCCTCTCTAGCCCCTCATGGTGTTGATCTCATCGACGTTGACCGTTCTTCGGGAACGGAACACCGCGAGCACTATAGCAAGTCCCACCGCAACTTCGGCGGCGGCTATGGCAATTACCAGGATCGCGTAGCTAGTTGCCTCGCCGTTCGCTCGTGGCAGATAGTCCGAAAACGCGACCAAAGAAAGGTTCACGGCGTTTATCATCAACTCCACGCACATAAACACGACGACGGCGTTGCGCCGGATCAAAGCTCCCCAGGCTCCGATGGCGAACATGATGGCTCCTACCACCAGATACATCTCCAACGGTATCTCGGAATTGAGGAGATCCGCTGTCTGCTGAACCTGCGTCGGCATTAGCGCTCCACCTCATTCGCAACTTGCGAATCCTCGCCAGCACCGACTCTACGTCGACTGATCACGATAGAAGCGACTACCGCGACCAGCAGCAATACCGAAGCGACCTCGAAGAGCAGCGCGAAAACCGGCGGCGCATCGCCTACACCGAGCAAGTTACGCCCTAGAGCTTTCACGCTCGTGGCTCCGTTGCCGGAATTCGTGGCGCCCCAGTCCTCTATGGAAACCACGACCGCCAGAAACGCGCCAATGCCGATAGCGACCACCAAGCTCGCCCAGAACTGACGGTTTATGATCGTGGTGAAGCGTCGCACCTGAGGTTTCTGAGTGAACATGATCCCGAACAAGATAACCACCGTAACGGCCCCCACGTAGATCAAAACCTGAAAAGCAGCCAATGCCGGAGCATTCAACATCACGAAAAATCCCGCAACCCCTAGGAAACACCCGCTCATAAACAACGCGGAGTGAACCACGTTACGGCTAACAACGACCCCGAACGCCGAGACGAGCACCATCCCGGCCAGAAAACCGAAAGCTACTATCAACCTGCGGCCTCGTCCTTCTTACGCGGAGCCTTCTTCGGTGGAGCTTTCTTGGGAGCGTCACCGTCCGCAGCATCCTTAGCAGCCGCAGCTTTTTTCGGCTTCTTCTTGACCGTTGGACGGGGATCTATGGTTGGGTCGACGGGACGTTCGCCGAATTGCCGGGCGAGTTCCAGGCGGTTGTACGCTTGGGCTTCAAACTCTTCGGTATGGTAGATGCAATTTACCGGGCAGACTTCGACGCAGAGGGAGCAGTACATACAGCGCGAGTCGTCTATGACGAAGCCTATAGCGTAGGGTTTCGCCTTGCCGGAGCCGTCCGCGTCGCGCTTGGTCTGTTCGATGGAGATGCAGTGGTCCGGGCAGATCCTCATGCACTGGAGACACGCTATGCAGCGGTCCATATCGACCGTCAGCATCCCGCGACTGCGCTCCGGGAGATCCCGCTTGTACTCGGGGTACATGCGGGTGATCTTCTTCCCCATCATGTGCTTGAGCGTAACGCTCATGCCTTTCAAAATTCCCTGACCCAACTGCGGCATCTCTCTACCTTTCCTTACTGGCCCAAAGAGGGGAAGACGAGCACTAGACCGGAGATCACGAACAGCCACACGAGACACGCCGGAACCAAAATCTTCCAACCCAAGTTCATTAACTGATCCATCCTGAGACGCGGCACGCTCCAACGTATCCACTGGAACGTAAACGTGATGAGCGCGGTCTTGAAACCGAACCACACCCAATTGAAATTGCCGAGATCCAACGCCTCTATCGGCGGCTGCCATCCCCCCAGAAACAACGTCACGCTCATTGCGGAGATCAAAGCCATCGACGCGAACTCCGAGGCTTGCAACAACGCCCACGTCATCCCCGAATACTCGACCATGAAGCCACCGACGATCTCACTTTCGCCCTCGGGCAAGTCAAACGGAACCCGCTTTGTCTCGGCAAGCCCGGAGATATAGAAAACAAAGAACATCGGAAACTGCAATAGGAAATTCCAGTGCCAGAACCCGCCAGCCTGCGAATCAACCACATCGACCAGCGACAGGCTTCCCGTAACTATCACGACCCCGAGCAAACTGAGGATCAAAGGTACTTCGTAGGAGATCATCTGCGC
>JBGTDE010000170.1:0-5898 GCA_041748475.1 Rubrobacteraceae bacterium
GTCCTGGACGACATGAACGTGCGCTTGCTTGAGGCGGATCTCCTGGCTCCGTCCACCGGAGGCGGCGTGCGCCACGATCCCGACCGACTTGCGAGGGAGGTGTGCGAGGCTGCCCTCGTTCGCCTCTGAAGTCCGTCGCCAACTCTCCGCCTCTCACACACCGGATGGCCGCCGTAGGTCGGAGCTTGCTGGTCTGATCGACGCTTCTGGAGAGTGGGATTCCGATGGCGTTACCTTCCACACTACCAGCGCCGCCGTCGCTCGTTCCGTAGTCCGTCTGTGGCGCGTGGAGTTCGGGCTTACCCCGAAACTCTCGCCCGTCGCCCCCGACCGTTTCGGACGCGTCCGGTACGCTGTTCGAGCCGAAGGAAACCGCGCCCTGCAAGCCGCCGACGAGCTACGCGCTGCCCGTTCTTCTCGTAATGCCGCAGCGGCGTACCTGAGAGGTGCGTTCGCTGGAGCGGGCTCCGTCACCCGTCCGGGTCGCGAGCATCACCTGGAGTTTGTTCATTGCGACGAGGACTTTATCCGCCGAGCAGCTGGGCTGGCTCGCATCCCGTTGAAAGTAGTGCGACGCCGGGGACGATGGGTCGCATATACCAAGAGTGCGGACGGTGTAACAACCTTGCTCTCCCAGATGGGACTTCACGATGCCGTGCTCGAGTACGAAGCTCGTGCTGTGCTCGGTGAGGTCAAGGCGAATGCGAACCGGGTTACCAACTTCGACTCCGCCAACGCCGCCCGCACTGCTGAGGCCGCAGCTCGCCAGCAAAGAGTCCTCGAAGCCCTCGATCCCGCTAGTTTGCCGACCGCTCTGCGAGAAATGTTGGAGATGCGTCTCGAAAACCCAGATGCTTCCCTCGTTGAACTTGCTCGGCTGGGCGGTGTGTCGAAGAGCGCCGTCAACCATCGTCTGCGGCGATTAGTCGAGATCGGCTCGCGGTAGCACTGTTAATCTGGGGTCAAATGGGGCACAATAGTCTTCTGTTGGAAGGCTAAGAAAGGAATCTACGTGTCGGTGAAGATTGGGATCAACGGCTTCGGACGCATCGGAATGCTGGTTGCGAAGGCCGCGATGGAGCGGGGCAGTGAAGTGGAAGTAGTAGCGGCCAACGACTTGATGCCATTCGAGTCCATAGCGAATCTATTCAAGCATGACTCCACTCACGGTATCTGGGGCGAGGACGTTAGCTTCGAGGGCGACATTCTTCGGGTAGGCGACCGTGAGATCAAAACCTTCGCCGAGCGTGACCCGGCCAGCATCCCGTGGGGCGACCTCGATGTCGATGTAGTGGTCGAGTCGAGCGGTGTGTTCACGGACAAAGAGTCCGCTGGAAAGCATCTCGATGGTGGAGCGAAGAAGGTCGTTATCTCGGCCCCGGCCAAAGGTGTGGATGGCACGTTCGTCTACAAGGTAAACCACGAGGACTATGATCCTGAGAACCATGTCGTCGTCTCGAACGCGAGCTGCACGACAAACTGTGTCGTCCCGATGGCGAAAGTGCTGATCGACAACTTTGGCATGGAGTCGGCGTACATGACGACCTGCCACGCCTACACCAACGACCAGAGCCTCCTCGACGCGGCGCACAAGGATCCCCGTCGGGCGCGGGCTGCGGCGCAGTCCATCATCCCGACCTCCACGGGTGCCGCCAAGACGGTCGGTGTGATCTACCCGGACCTCGAAGGCAAAGTCGACGGTATGTCTCTACGAGTTCCGATCTCCGACGGCTCCATAACCGACCTCGTGGCGAACCTGTCCTCCGAGGCTTCGGTCGAGGACATCAACGCCGCCTTCAAGAAGGCCGCCGAAGGTGAACTCTCGGGCGTTCTCGAGTACTCCGAGGCTCCATTGGTCTCCAAGGACATCGTCGGCAACCCAGCGTCGTGCATCTTCGACGCACCGTTCACCATGTCCAGTGGTAAGACCGTCAAGATCCTCGGCTGGTACGACAACGAGTGGGGTTACTCCAACCGGACCATCGATCTCGTCGAGTACATTGGACAGAGCCTGTAGTAGCGGAATGTATTTCGAACGACCGGGCGGCGAGTTGATCGTCCGGTCGTTCATCAATACTTATAGAGCCAATTGCTGAAAGCTGTGTAGCTGACGGCGTCGATAGGAGGGAGATTCTTTGAACAAGCGCGGTGTTAAAGACCTCGACGTTGCTGGCAAGCGGGTGCTCGTGCGGGTTGATTTCAATGTCCCGATCAAGGACGGAAAAGTCACGGACGACACACGTATTCGTCGGGCTTTACCCACGATCCAATACCTTCTATCAGAGGGTGCTGAGCCGGTCCTGATCTCGCACCTCGGACGCCCGAAAGGTCAGCGCGACCCTCAATACTCAATGGAACCGGTCGCCGAACACTTGGAAGGCTTGCTTGGCGAACCAGTCCTCAAACTGGACACCGCCGTCGGCCCCGAAGTCGAGGACGACCTCGAAAACTGGAACGGTGAAGGCGTCGCCCTACTAGAAAACTCTCGTTTCTACATCGGCGAGACCGAGAACGACCCGGAGTTCGCTCGTCATCTGGCTAACCTCGCGGACATCTACGTCAACGATGCTTTTGGCGCGGCCCACCGGGCTCACGCTACGACCGTTGGTGTAGCGGAGTATTTGCCTTCCGCTGCGGGGCTTTTGCTCGCGGAGGAAGTAGATTACCTGGACTCCGTTCTCAAGGAGCCCGAGCGTCCGTTTGTGGCGATCCTCGGTGGCGCGAAAGTCTCGGACAAGCTAGGTGTGATCGAGAGCTTGCTAGGACTTGCGGACTCGCTCCTGATCGGGGGCGCAATGTGCTTTACGTTCTTTAAGGCTCAGGGCTTTGAAGTCGGCAACTCCCTCGTCGAAGACGACTACCTGGAAGAAGCGAAACGCCTCATGGACGAAGCCGGAGACCGTCTCCTCCTTCCCGTAGACGTGACCATCGCCGAGAAGATGGAGGAAGACGCTGGAAGCCGCTCGGTCGAAGTGGACAGCATCCCGGAGGGTTGGATGGGTCTGGACATTGGAGAGAAGACCGTTGAGACGTTCCGAGAGCGTATCACTGGAGCTAAGACAATCTTCTGGAACGGACCGATGGGTGTATTCGAGATCGACGCTTTCGCAAAGGGTACGGAAGGCGTTGCCCAGGCAGTCGCTGAGAGCGATGCCACAAGCGTAGTCGGTGGCGGAGATTCGGTCGCTGCGGTGACCAAGCTCGGCCTCGAAGACGAGATGAGCTTCATCTCCACGGGCGGCGGCGCGTCGCTGGAATACGTGGAAGGTAAAGAGTTGCCCGGTGTTACAGCACTGCCGGAAAAATAGTAAAGACCAAGAAGGAGCAAACACATGACGCGACGCCCGATGATGGCTGCGAACTGGAAGATGAACAAGACTGTTAGCGAGGCAGAGGGATACACGGCGGCCTTGATACCACACGTTGCCGATGCCCGTGGTGTGGATGTTGCGATCTTCGCGCCGTTCCTCTGTCTCAGGGTGGTCGCACGTATGACGGAAGATTCGCCAGTGATCTCTGGGGCCCAGAACTTCTACTTCGAGGATTCAGGTGCTTTTACCGGCGAAGTCTCAGTGTCCATGCTTCAGGACGAGGGTGTTGGAGCTGGTCTAGTGGGCCACTCCGAGCGGCGTGAGATATTCGGTGAGAACGACGAGATGGTTGCGAAGAAGACCGCTCGGGCTGTTGAGGCCGGTTTATTGCCGATTGTGTGTGTTGGCGAGACCAAAGAAGAGCGTGATTCGGGCGGGATGTGGGACAAGATCTCCACTCAGATCAACGCGGTCATGGAGAACCTGGAAGTTGGCGGCGACGGCATAGTCTTCGCCTACGAGCCGGTTTGGGCTATCGGGACCGGAGACACCGCTTCCCCAGAAGACGCACAGGATGCTATCGGACAGATCCGGGGTCTCTTGCGCGAACTCCGGGACGACGAGTTCGCCGATACGACCCGAATTCTCTACGGTGGTTCCATGAAGCCGGGAAACGTGGCTGAGATCATGTCTCAGGAGGACATCGACGGTGGTCTAGTCGGCGGTGCCGCCCTAGAAGTCGAGTCTTTCGTGGAGTTGATCCAGGCAGCCAACGAGACCGCGCCAGACGAAGAATAGCGAGTGGGAGGCGTCCAGGACGTATGGTAGAGTAGTTGAATGTTCTACATACTTTCATTTCTACACGCCCTGCTGTGTATCGGCCTGATAGGCCTGATCCTGCTTCATTCCGGTAAAGGTGGGGGACTGTCCTCTTCGATGGGTGGCGGACTCGGGGGAACCTTCTCCGGCACGAGCATTATGGAGAAAAACCTCACGCGCCTAACGGTCATCGTGGTTGGACTCTTCGCTCTGAGCAGCGTGCTCTTGATCTTCCTGGGCTAACCGAAAACTTTGCGGATAAAATGAGTGTAGCAACGAGCCGGTGCAAACGCGGTCTAAGTTCCTGCGGAGAGAAAACTAGGAGCCGCCTAGGGAGGATGGGGAGAACAGGCGGCTCCTGTCTAAGTATACACCTTGCCGTATATTGTCGAATGCGAAAATAAACACGCCACGTTGCTTTGAGGATGTGGAATATGCCGATAGGTAAGACAGAATTCTTCTACCAGAACCCAGATGCTCCAGTACCTAACCAACCGATAGGCATGGGAGTTTTGGCCCTGATCCACGACAGCGGATCACTCTTGCTGGAGCGGCGTAGCGACTGCGGACGCTGGGGCTTGGTCGGCGGTTCGATGGAGATGCACGAGACCCCCACAGAGGCTCTAAGACGCGAAGTGCTCGAAGAGACCAACCTCGTAGTGACGCACGAGACTCTAATATGCGTCGCAGCCGACCCTTCGAGGATCGTGCGCTACCCCGACGGCAATACCATCCGCGCCATATCCTTTGTCTTCGAGGCCTCCGTCGAAGATTTCAGCACCTTAAATAGAAGCGAGGAATCCCTGGATTTGCGGTTCTTCGGAGAGGAAGAGTTTGCGGAGGCGGACATCGTGGAGACTGCACGGCCCTTGATAGAGCGGTATCTCGAAACAGGAACGCGTGGCACCATTTTGATGGAGGGTAAAGGTTGGTGAGTGTCGGAGGGGGGACTCGAACCCCCACGCCCTTTAACAGGCACTAGGCCCTCAACCTAGCGCGTCTACCAATTCCGCCACTCCGACAAAGCAACCACCGGAGTATAAGGGACGCTACCGCAAGGTTCAACGCCGTGTGCTAAGTTGCGTGGATGGTACGGAAATCTATCTGGGTTCCAGCGCTGGCCGCCGTGGTTGGCATAGCCGTTCTCGCCCGACGCTCCAAATCCCCGAGGACAGTCGCCAAAGATTGGCCCCTCAACTTCGCGCATCGAGGTTCGTCTGCCAGAATGCCCGAAAACACGATGGAGGCTTTCAGAGCGGCGATCGAAGAAGGAGCGGGCGGCATTGAGACCGATTCTCACATGACTCGCGACGGGCACGTTGTACTCATCCACGATGATACTGTTGACCGCACGACGGATGGGACCGGCGCGGTGCGGGAAATGAGCTTGGACGAGCTGCAAACCCTCGACTCTGGTTATTGGTTCGTGGATGAGACGCGAGTATCTCACCGGGGTCGCGGAGCTTGGGTTCCGACGCTTCGGGAGGTGTATGAGGAATTCCCTGGGGTTCCGATCAACATAGAGATCAAAGAGCGGGTTCCGGGCCTCGAAGAGGCTGTTTTGGGGGAAATTCTTCTCGCCGGGGCCGAGGAACGAACCCTGATCGCCTCTTCCCGGCACGGTGTCGTGGAGCGTTTTCGGCGGATCTCCGCCTCCCGTATTCCAACGGCGGCTTCGCGCTGGGAGGTCGAAGTTTTCATAGCCCTGCACGCGCTGCGTCTTACCTGGTTGCTGAGGCCATCGTACGTAGCCTTGCAAGTGCCGGTG
>JBGTDE010000171.1:0-6213 GCA_041748475.1 Rubrobacteraceae bacterium
CGAGTCAGGCGGGTGACTTTGTGTCCGGCGCTTTCGAGGGCGCGGGTTAGCGAAACCCCGATCATGCCGGTCGCACCGCTTACAAGTACGTTCATGCCTATACCTCCGTCGCTCGCCGCTCTAGTCCACTCATGTTAGCGCGACACGCCTCGCCTCACCGTGCGGGCTGCTACAGACGGCGGTTTCAGCCACCGACATGGATGGCGGGCCTCCGCTTGGGGTCGGGCTCGGCTTCACGCAGGACTTCGCGGGTGATGGGCGCAGTCTCGCCCTCGCCAAAGAGGATGTAGCGAATGATGTAAATGATTGGATTGCCCTCCGTCCAGCCGAAGTAGCAGTGTGGCCTCTTCTTGGTAGTGTCCCGTAGGTGCAGCAGCAGGGCGGCGATAGCGTTCGGGACGGTGGAGCTTTGGGCACGCAGTATCTGGTAGCCGCCGACCTTCACACCGCGAACTTCCAGCACGTCGGCGAAATCCGAGGCGTCGTCCACGCTTACTTCTAGAAAGAGGATCCGCTCTCCCACCGGTATGTGATTGTCTTCGCGTTGTTCGCGCTCTTTAGCGGCGTATTCGCGCCTGTTGCCCGCGCGACGCCGATGGGCGACCAGATGTATCTCGCCGCGCTTGGCCGCTTCGTCTATAAAGCGTCGGGCCGTCTCGTCCACTTCGACACTCTCGGTGCGTAGTTCGGTGGACCGCCGCACCCTTGAGAACAGGGAGACTAGAACGATGGCACCGACGAAGAACGATGATATGAGAAGTCCATCAGGCCGCTGAACCTCGTTCGCCACGAGCGCGTAAATGAACACAGCGAGAACCAACCCGAAGACGAGGACCGCCTTTCTGGAGCCTGCCCGCCAGGCGGTGAGCGTTACGGCGAAGGCCGCCGAGGTCATCATAGCCAGTACGCCGGTGGCGTAAGCTCCGGCCTGCGCATCGACGCTCGCCCCAAACGCGACTGTCACAACAACGGCCACGAAGATGTATACGAGCACCAACGGCCTGAGAGCCCGGGTCCAATCCGGGGCCATGCCGTAGCGCGGCAGGTAACGCGGCACGATGTTCAAGAGCCCCGCCATAGCCGAAGCTCCCGCGAACCACAGAATTGCTATCGTGCTGATATCGTAAGCGGTTCCGAATATGTTTCCGAGATACTCGTGCGCCACGTAGGCGAGCGCCCGGTCTTTGGCCGCTCCTCCTTCGCCAAGCTCTTGCTGGGGGATCAGCAGGGCCGTCACGACACTCGTCGTCAACAAGTAGAAGCTCATGATCAGGGCCGCCGCCGTCAGCATCTTGCGCGTGTTGCGGATACGACCCATCGGCTTCTTGGGGTGATCCCCCTCCTCCCCACGCACTAGCGGCATCATACCAACGCCGGTCTCGAATCCCGAGAGCCCGAGAGCCAACTGCGGAAAAACTAGAACAGCGATCCCCAATACAGCCAAAGGATCGCCCGCGGACCTGTCAAAGACAGCGCTCCGCCAACTCGCTATGACCTCGGGATGCGTGAAGATATAATGGAAACTGAACGTCACCACCACAAGGTTGAGCAGCAGGTACGATACGACCAGAACCACTGCGATACCAATGGCCTCACTGAAGCCCCTCAGAAACACAACCCCCAGCGCCGCCAGCAGCACAAGCGTGATAAGCACGTTCTGGCCGTCCAGAGCTTCCGGCACGAGAGGATTCTCGATGATGTGGGCCGTAGCGTCAGCTGCGGAGAGCGTGATCGTGACGAGCCAGGCGGTCGCTACGAAACCCAACAATACGAGCACCAACAACTTGCCTTTCCAAAACGAGAGCAAGTTTTCGAGCATCGCTATGGAACCCTGCCCATGCGGGCTTGACTCGGCCACTCGTCGATACATCGGCAACATCCCGAAGAGCGTCAACAATACTATGAGCAACATCGCGACCGGAGAGAGAACCCCGGCGGCCGCTGGCGCGGCAGCGATGGCCGGAATGTAACCGAGCGTCGAGAAGTAATCCACCCCGGTCAAACAAACCACCCGCCACCACGGGTGCCGATCTCTACCCTCTTGGGCCTGTGAACCTTCGATTCCCTCGACGCGACACTCCAACAACCAGTTCGTCAGAGGACGACCCGACCGGCTCAGAAACTCAAACACGAACATCACAGTCCGAAGACCCCGCGAACCACCGGAGAGTAGCTACCGCCAGCGTGGAACCGGCGCACTCGAAAGCACGATACCGCATCTCTATTCCCTTCCTTCAGCGCCTGCGAAGTTAGCTGTCGGGTTCGGGCCGAAAGAGAAGCCCTACGTCAGCGTAGTCCACTACTGACGATTCACCCCTGACGAACGCACCAACGTCCGCCTTCGGGTCCCCCGCTCTCCGTTCTGGAGACTCGGCGTATGCGAACGAGAAGATACTCCCGTCGAGACAGTAGGTCAAGTGGATCCCACCTCCCTCCCCGGAGATACAATTCACCCATGCGAACTTACTTCCATACACTCCTCACCCACACCGCCGCCCACCGCCTCGCTACATCCAACTCGGCTGCCATCTGGGCCGCCGTAGGAGCTACGATCCCGGACCTCCCAGCCATCATCGGCGCGACCTGGCTCTTCGCAAGGAATCGAGTCTTCTCCCGCGAAGCCTTCGACTCGGACGTGTGCGCCCGAACTGTCTTCCGGGCCCCCGACGCCGCACTCCACTCGATCACACCACTGGTATTGTCATTCACCCTTCTAGCCGCCACCAGAACCAGAGGAGCGCCACTCGCGTTCGTCCTCGGATGTGCCGGACACGTGGCAACTGATGCCCTGACCCACGGTACAGATGCCCGGCCACTCTTCTGGCCGCTCTCGAACCACCGTTTCCAAAGCCCGATCTCCTACCGAGAACGCGACCGGCACGCCCTTGTGGTCACCGCCGTCGAACACGCCCTGATCCTGGCCGCCCTAGCCAACCACCGCTACTCCTCCTAACAAACTCGTCCAGCCGATACCTCCAATACACACACGATACAACCGCGCTCCTTTACAAGATTTATAATGTGTTATCATCCATGTGGATGGTATATGGATGTTTATTGGATGAAAGGAGTGTCTGAATGAGTGAGCTGGAGAAGATCACGATCAACTTGGGGTTGGTGGATTTGGGTCAGGTGGATCTCCTGGTGCAGGAGGGTTTCTATTCCAACCGCACGGATTTCATCAGGACGGCTATTCGAAACCAGATCTCCACTCACGCCGATACCGTCCGCGAAACAGTGGCCCGAAAAACGATGGTCCTGGGCCTACAGAACTACACCCGCGAAGACCTCGAGACCGTACAGGCGGCGAACGAAAAGCTGGAAATAAAAGTCCTCGGACTCGGGACCATCGCCGAAGACGTGACACCGGAACTCGCGCTCGCGACCATCGAATCTATAACCGTACTCGGAGCATTCCGGGCGAGTCCCGCCGTGAAAAAGGCGTTGGCCGGACGCATACAGACTTCATAGACAACTACCAAAAGGAGAACGTTCGATGAACAATCAGATGATGACAGAAGCCACACGACTCACCCGCGAAGGAAGACTGAACGAGGCTACCGCGTTGCTGCAACGCGCCCTCGGAAACGGTGGCTTCGAGCCGGTTGATGAGCCGGGCAGTTCCGGTGTCGAGGACGATGTGATCGAGGTGGAAGCCGAAATTCTACATCCGCAACAAGCCACGAGACCCGGCGAGGAGAAAACAACCGATAAGCGCGAGTCTGAGAAGACGCGCCCCGCTCCCCAGCCATCCAATCGCTTCGAGGGCATCAACAATCCGCTCGGCGGCTCACTCGACAATTTACCTGGCGGTCTACTCAGTGGTCTATCCAGCAATCCGCTCGATGGTTTCTCCGGTGGTTCGTTGAGTGACTTGCTCGGAGGTTTGCCGGGTGGCATGGGAGGAGGCGCGGGTGCTTCGCCAGTGATCGCACCGGGTGGAGCGTTTGTGGATCGGTCGTACTCCAACCAAGCTGGATCGCGGTCGTACAAGCTGTACGTGCCGAGTGGATACACGGGACAGTCGGTGCCGTTGGTGGTCATGTTGCACGGTTGCACGCAGAACCCGAACGATTTCGCCACCGGCACGCACATGAACGCCCTGGCCGAGACGGAGACCTTTCTGGTAGCGTATCCGGCCCAGCCTTCCAGCGCAAACATGAACGGGTGCTGGAACTGGTTCCAGGCTGAGGATCAACAACGTGGCGGAGGTGAACCGTCAATAATTGCTGGGATCACCCAACAAGTCATACAGGACTATGAGGTCTCCGAGGATAGCGTCTTCGTAGCAGGCATGTCCGCCGGAGGCGCGATGGCGGCCATAATGGGCGCGACTTACCCGGACCTCTACGCCGCCGTCGGGGTTCACTCCGGCCTCGCTCCCGGCTCAGCCCGAGACATGGGCTCCGCCTTCACGGCCATGCAAGGCCACGCCGCTACGGGCCCGCAAGCTCCCGTCGGAGAAGTCATCCCAACCATAGTCTTCCACGGCGACCGCGACACCACCGTCAATCCAAAGAACGGCGAAAGACTAGCCTCGCAGCTGGCTCGTGGAGCGTTCTCGCCCAAAGCAACCGCCCGGCAAGGCAGAGTGCCAAACGGTCACGCCTATACCCGAACCGCCTACGCCGACAGCGACGGTGGCGTAGTAGTCGAGAAGTGGAGCGTCAGCGGCCTCGGACACGCCTGGTCCGGCGGAAGCTCACCCGGTTCATTCACTGACCCCAAAGGCCCAGACGCCTCCGCCGAGATGCTCCGCTTCTTCAAAGAGCACCCGAAGAATTAGAAACGAGGTAGCGGGGGAATCTTTTGGATTCCCCCGCTACCTCGTGGTTGTCTAGCGCGTTAATTCGTTGCGGTTGGCTTCGCCGTTTTCCTGGGGAGGTTTGATCTCACGGGGCTTGTCGTTCTCGTCTTCGGTAGCGAGACCCGCGCCTCCAGCGAGGGTGCTGATGGTTCCGGCGAGATCCTGTATCTCGGAAGGGATGACGAAGAGCTTGCTGGCCGGTCCCTTGGCCATCTCGGGGAGGGCTTTGAGATAGAGGAAGCGCAGAGCCTCGGGGCTTAGTTCCGAGGTATCGAGAGCGTCGAATAATTTCTCGGTCATCTCTATCTGGGCGGCCTGCACGTTTCGGTAGGCTTCGGCCTCGCCCGAGGCTCGCAGGACGGCGGATTTCTGCTCGCCTTCGGCGCGGAGGATGGCGGATTCTCGTTCACCCTCGGACTTCAAGATAGCGGCTTGCTTCTCACCTTCGGCGGTCAGGATGGCAGCGCGGCGGGTGCGTTCAGCCTGCATCTGCTTCTCCATCGCCTGCTGAATGTCGCGTGGAGGCGTTATCTCTTTGAGCTCCACACGCGTTACCCGGATGCCCCATTTTTCGGTCACTTCATCCAGGATGGTGCGGAGTTTGCCGTTGATCTCATCCCGAGAAGTCAGGGTTTTGTCGAGGATAAGGTTGCCGATCACATTGCGGAGCGTCGTCTGCGTGATCTGCTCCATCGCCAGATGAAAGTTAGCTACCTCGTACTCCGAAGCCCGCGCATCGACCACCTGATAGTAAACAACGGTGGATATCTGCATCCCGACGTTATCGCTGGTGATGACGGCCTGCGGCGGAAACGCGATGACCTGTTCGCGCAAGTCGGTCTTTGGAAGCATCTTGTCCAACACCGGGATCACGAACGTCAGGCCGGACTCGGCTGTCCGGTGGAAACGTCCTAGACGCTGCACCACTGCGACCCGGCTCTGGGGGATGATCCTCACGCTTCGGGCCGCCACCATAAACACTAAGACCGCCAACACCGCTAGAACTATGAGGCCCGTACTCAAGACTATCCTCCTTCTTCGACCGCCACGACTTCCACGATGGCTGTCAGGCCATCCGTATCCAGCACCCGGACCCGCGAACCTGCTTCGATCCTCTCACCCGGAGACAGAGACCGGGCCGTCCAGAACTCGCCGCTCCCGATCCTCACCGTCCCAGATCCACCCGGTTCGATCAACTCCATGATGATCCCACTTCTGCCCGTTACCCCACCAGCTTCCAGGTACCCTTCGCCAGTCCCGATAGCCAACTTGTTCAACAAAGCCGGACGCAACACCGCCATGCTAAGAGCCGTCGCTCCGACAAACCCAATTGCCTGAGCCGTAATGCCAAGTCCCGCCAACGCGATCCCCAAAGCAACCACAGCTCCCAGCGAGAAAAACAACAA
>JBGTDE010000172.1:0-6362 GCA_041748475.1 Rubrobacteraceae bacterium
CACCGAGAGTATAAACGCGGAGGGGGAAAGTATGTCAGCCCAGCGTTGCATTGAGGCCGTCGAGCACGAACTGAACGCCGAGCGCGGCCAGCAGAACACCTAGAACTCGGGATAGAACGTTCGCTCCGGTCTCCCCGAAAAGTGACATTACACGGGGTGCCAAAAGCAGGGAGATCAGCGTGAGCAACAATACGAACGTGAGTACGCCGATAAAAATTCCTACTTGTGTCGGGCCTGCGCCGCCCGTGTAGAGAAGGACCGTGGTGATAGCGCCAGGTCCACCTATCAAGGGGATCGCCAGGGGGAAGACCGAGATGTCTTCCTCTTCATCGGATTCTTCTTGGTCCTGCCCTTGAACGCTGCGGGCGCGGGAGCCGGTGGGGCGGGCGAAGATCATGTCCAGAGCCAATAGGAAGAGGAGCATTCCACCCGCTATGCGGAAGGCGGGCAGCCCGATCCCGAGTGCACCCAAAAGCACGTCACCCACAAACGCGAAGAGAAGCAGGATAGCCGTCCCGATCATCACCCCGCGAATCGCCGACTCTCGTTTGCGCTTGTCCGAAAACCCACGGGTCAACGCCGCGAAAATGGGGGCGAGACCCAGAGGATCCACAACCACCAATAGCGTCACGAATGAGTTGAATACGAACTCCATAGCGAGACTCTACAGCAAAGCCCTACAAACTACGATCAACTGCTAGATCTGCTCGATACCCTCCACATCGGCGGCCCGCCAACGGTTGGATTTCTCTGGATTCGTAACCTCTATCCAAGATGGTGGGTCTACTTCGACGCCACCGTACCTTTGTGAGATTTCGGCCTTCAGTGCGGACACGACTGCTTCCACGCCTACTGGCAGGTCCGAGACACTTTCGGAGCGGAAAGGCAGTCCGAGCGCGTTGTGGAATTCTGTTAGTATCTTTACTAGCTCCGATGTGCGGTTTACTAGGATCAGGGCTTCCAGGCGAGCCGCTCGGCGCGTTACCCGCTGCGCGAGGCCTGCGTGTTTCACGCCCTGCTCGCCGCCGGAGCGCACCGAGTAGTCTCCAGGGCAGAACTCGCCTTCGACCGCGCCGCCTTCGGCTGCTACTCCGAGTCGTTGCAAGGAGGCGGAGATCAGGTCTACGCCCTCGGCATACCGCTCGTACAACCCGTGACGCAGATCCTCCACCGGAAAGGTCAGGGAGAACGAGAGCGAGCCTTCATTGGCGGCGACCGCGCCCCCGCCCGAGTTTCGTACCAGAACTGGAAAACCTTGCGCCTCCGACAAGCGAACCGCTTCCGCAAAACCTGGCAGTCGCGTCTCCAGGCGGGTCGCGGCCACGTAGCGAGGTGAAGTCCAGATCAGGCAAGAGGGGCCGCGTGTCCCGGAGGCTACTTCTTCGAGGATGGTTTGTTGCAGGTCGAAACCGGTCTCGGGGTCTCTGAGAGGCGGCGGGATCAGTATCTCCACGATGCTAAGATAGCACCTTGACCTCCACCACGAGAACACGCGAAGCACGTCCATGAGAACCCTAGCTTTGGCGGGTGGAGTTGGTGGCGCGAAGCTCGCCGCTGGCCTTCAAGCCGCCCTTCCAGGAGGCGACCTCTCCGTAGTCGTGAATACCGCCGACGATTTCGACTTGTGGGGACTTCATATTTGTCCAGATATCGACACCGTCATGTACACGCTAGCGGATTTCGCCAATCCTGAAACCGGCTGGGGTGTGCGAGAGGAATCGTTCGAGGCTCTGGGCATGATCTCGACCTACGGCGAAGATACCTGGTTCAAACTCGGCGATCGTGACCTTGCAACCCATATCCTACGCACAAACAACCTTCGCTCGGGCGAGCGTCTAACGGATGTGACAGCCAAACTGACCACGGCGATCGGCATTCCTTCGAACATCCTGCCAATGTGCGATGAACCAGTCTCTACAATACTGCACACGCCGGATGGCTCGCTGGAGTTTCAGGAATACTTCGTGCGTCGCGGCCAGAAGGATGAGGTACTGGGCGTTACGTTGCGCGGCATCGAAGCGGCTCGGCCTACCACTGCTGTTGGCGAGGCCTTTTCGGAGGCCGAAGTCATAGTGATGTGTCCGTCGAACCCGGTAGTTAGCATTGGTCCCGTGCTGGCCATTCCGGGAATGAGGGAGACCCTTGCTGGTTCGTCCGCGCCGAAAGTTGGCGTGAGTCCCATTATCGGGGGACGTGCGATCAAAGGTCCTGCAGATAAGATGATGGCTTCTCTAGGCCACGAGGTCTCAGCGACGGGTGTCGCCCGGATGTACGCTGGTCTATTGGATGGGTTTGTGATCGGCTACGAAGACGAACCGGAACGTGAGGCGATAGAAGCCCTCGGCCTGTCGGTCCTGGTAACGGAAGCCGTAATGCGAGACGCGCCAGACCGCGAGCGACTGGCACACGAGGTGCTTGAATTCTCCCGGAGCTTGACCGCACGATGAACGTCCTCGCGGTAGTCCCGGTGAAAGACCTCATAGGAACCAAGAGCCGCTTGAGTCCGGTTGTCGACCCCGCTGGTCGTGCGGGGCTCACGCTTTACATGATGTGCCGGGTTGTCAAGGCTATGAGGGAGGCGGGCGTCGATGAGGTGGGTGTTGTCAGTCCGGATCCCATAGTGCTCGGAATGGTTGAAGAACGTTCGGGAGCCGTGCCGATCCTTCAACAGAGCCGGGGTCTGAATCCCGCGCTCGAAGAAGGTCGGAGTTGGGCGATGGAACAGGGTGCGGAAACTCTACTCGTCATGCCCGCGGACCTTCCCTTGCTTGTCGCGGACGATGTGCGGGCTTTGATCTCGGCTTCAGGAATCCGCCCCGGCGTAACCATCTCCCCGGACTCCAACCGCTCCGGCACGAACGCACTCCTGATGCGTCCCCCGGATGCCATTCCATTTCTTTTCGGAGCCGACAGCTTCGAGGCCCACTGCGCCGTAACTCGGGAGCGAGACCTTAACCTGCAGGTCTTCGAGCAACTTCACGTTGGCTTCGACCTGGACACCACCGGGGATCTTGAAGACCTCTCCGGGAAAGAAGAATCGTGAACGGCATCCAAGTGCTCCCGATCACCAGCATCCCCGAAATATCTTCCGGCGACGACCTGGCGGATGTTCTCATATCTCTGTCCAGACTGAATCTCGAAAACGGCGACGTTCTCGTGGTTACGCACAAAATAGTCGCGAAAGCGGAAGGTCGAATAGTCGATTTGCGGACAGTCGAACCCTCGGCGCTCGCGAAGCAATTCGCTCGTGAATACGGCAAAAATTCGCGCCAGATCGAGGTAGTCCTGCGCGAAACCCGTCGGATCGTTCGCATGGACCGGGGCATCATCATCTCTGAAACCCACCACGGCTTCGTGTGCGCGAATGCCGGTGTGGATGCCTCCAATATCCCCGACGAGGAGAGCGTATGCCTTCTGCCCGTCGACCCGGACGCTTCGGCCCGACGCATTAGGGAGACTTTGTCCGAAAGGCTGGCGTTGGAACTAGCCGTGATCGTCTCGGATTCCTTCGGTCGAGCCTGGCGTTTCGGAATAACAGACATAGCTATCGGTGTATCGGGTATGAACCCGCTGGTCGATTACCGGGGACAGAAGGACGAACACGGACGATTGATGGACGCTAGCGTTCTCGCGGTGGCCGATGAGATCTCCGGTGCCGCAGAGCTCGTCATGGGCAAGACGGACGGTGTCCCCGCCGCTATAGTTCGCGGCTACGACTACGAGCCCGCATCGGGTAGCGGCGCGGATCTCATCATGCCGCCGGAGCGGGATATGTTTCGGTGATACTTCGTTAAATACGTAGCCGGGGAATTTTGACTCTGCAGTAACTAAAAGATATTCTGTAACCTATGTTAGCCACTCTCTAACATGGCGTAAGCGCATCTAGCTTGACAAAGGCGACTCTTAGTCGTTTTGCCGCTTCGACATGTCTTCATTCCAGGTGACCCTCGGATAGCGATGGGCCATGCTCATCTAACGTAGATCATACGCATGAGTCAAGAGCGATTTTACTTCTCGGGCGCGTATTGGAGAGAAAAGAGTTGACGTGAACAATTTGAGACCATATCCGGTCTATCTTGGCATCAAGGTTTCTTTCGCGGTGTTTTTTATGTTGTGGGCTACGGTCGCTTCGGTGTATAGGATCGAAGTGGTCGGCCTAGACCCGTTGCGTCTTGTGTTGCTTGGCACGGCGTTGGAGGTCGCCGTATTTCTCTTCGAGGTGCCAACCGGCGTGGTCGCAGATACTTACGGTCGACGGCGTTCGGTCATTACAGGGTTTGTACTGATGGGGGTCGGGTTCGCGCTGGAAGGTGCGCTACCTGTTTTCGCGGCGGTGTTGGCGGCGCAGTTTGTGTGGGGGATAGGGTACACATTTATCAGCGGGGCTCTTGAAGCCTGGATCGCCGACGAGGCACCGGGGAGAGACCTGGGGCAAGTTTACGTGCGTGGAGAGCAGGCCGATTATGTGGGCTCCCTAATCGGGGTCGCCGGAAGTGCTCTGCTCGCTACTTATGCGCTGCAACTTCCGCTGCTCCTCGGTGGCTTCCTTACTATCACTCTTGGCGCAGCGCTCTTCTTCCTGATGCCAGAGCGAAACTTCACTCCGGAACCTCGCGGGGAACGCTCCTCGGTGTGGCACGCGGCGGCAACCGCTCGCGACGGGGTGCGCGTGGTCCGTGGGCGTCCCATACTTCTACTGCTACTCGCCGCTGCGCTATTTACCGGAATGTCCGAGGAGGGCTTCGACCGGCTCAACCCCAAACACTTCCTAGATGTCGTCGGACTCCCGTCTATAGGCGGGATGGATACGGTGATCTGGTTCGGTATCATTAACGCCGGTGCCTTGGTTCTCAGCTTTCTGTCCGCCGAAGTCCTTGGTAGAAGGGTCAACATCGGAAACGTGACGGTCGCTCGGCGGTTACTATTGGCGTTGAATTCTCTGATGATCCTGGGAATGCTTGTGTTCGCGCTCTCCGGCAGCTTCTTACTCGCTTTGGCGGCGTTCTGGTTTACGAGCTTGGTACGCAAAGTATCGGAGCCGGTCTACATGACGTGGCTGAATGATGGTCTCGAACCCGGCGTGCGGGCCACGGTTATCTCCATGAGCAGTCAGTCTGGAGCACTCGGAGAAGCTTCCGCAGGGCCGGTGATCGGGGCTATCGGAAACCTTGCCGGTGTCCGGGCAGCCCTCATGACAGCGGCCCTCGTCCTCTCTCCCGTACTCTTGATCTACGGTCGTGCGATAAGTGTCGAAGGCCGTTCTAAAACCCCCGCTAGTGGGGATTTCGATTAAATCCGACAAAAATTATCGGAATTGCGTTGACGTATGGGAATATATTGCTTAATATCCCGCACATGGAGTTGCAAGGTAACTGCGGACAAGTGATGGACCGAATGTTCACGGCCTCTACTCTGGGTGCTCGATGTAGCACTTGCGTCTAAGTCGAAACCTTTCTTTTGTTAGTCCTAACATTCCTTTTGGAGGCACTCGATGTCTGAAGCCTTGCGTTCACAGTATGATCGATCAGTACGACTATCCAACGAGCAACTCGAAGCTGAGTCTCGGCGACTAGATGGTGCGGACCCCCGCGAGGTGATCCAATGGGCCATCGACACTTACGACGATAAGCTGGCTCTCTCGGCGTCGTTCGGTGGTGGTGAGGGGATGGCTCTGGTCGATATGATCTCTAAGCTGACTGACAGAGTTACTATTCTGACCATCGACACAGGCTTTATCTTCGGTGAGACGGCCCGCTTTCGGGAACAGGTCATGCGCCGATATAAGCTTCCTGTCGAGGTTTTGCGTCCCGAGTTGACCATAGAACAACAGGTCGAAAAGTACGGCGAGCAGATGCGGACTTGCACCCCGGACCTGTGCTGCCAGATCCGCAAGATAGAACCTCTCCGCAAGGCTCTAACTCGCTACGATGCCTGGATGACGGGTATCCGTCGCGAACAGACGCCTCAGCGAGCGGCCACGAAGATCGTGGCTTGGGAAGAGCGGTACGAGGCGGCGAAGATTGCGCCTCTGGCCTCCTGGACCGACGAGCAGGTCTGGGACTACATCCGCGAATACGACATCTCGGTGAATCCGCTGCTGCATCAGGGCTACAAGAGCATCGGTTGCGAGCCTCAGACTCGTCCCGTCCACGACGACGAGGATCCCAGGGCCGGACGCTGGTCCGAGAGCGAGAAGACCGAGTGCGGCATCCACTGGGTGGATGGCGATACAAAGCCTCTAAGGGGATAGCCTTGAAATTCATCCGGGAGGGTCAGACCCTCAACAAAAACGAGAAGATCAAGCTACAAAGGCACCCGCTGGAAGTCCAGCAAGCCATAATAGACACGTACTCCAAAGACCT
>JBGTDE010000173.1:0-3913 GCA_041748475.1 Rubrobacteraceae bacterium
TACTGCGTCACCATGATGAGTGGTCCAGGTGTGGATTCCGCGAGACCGAGCCCCTGAACCATCTGGTCGGCGGAGAGCCAGCCGTAGCCGTTGACTGCCGCCTCCGAGATGTACGTCAGTACCGAGTACGCGCCGCCGAACGTTACGAACGCCGCGCCGGTAAAGAACAGCGCTTGATCCAATAGCACATCATCCGGCCCGCGCCACAGATACAGTCCTCCCACCGGAACTATCCACAACACCGCGAAAACAGCCAGAAGCCGAAAATTGCGAAGCATCGAAGGTCGTCGAAAAGATTCTTCGCCTTCGGTGGCACTTTCACTCTGAGAGCGGAACACTTCCGGGAAGCGTCCGTGCAGGAGCACGCCACACAAAGCCGCGAGACCTATGACCAGTGGAAACGGGACGGAGAGAAAGTAGATCGAGACAAAAGAAGCGATGGCGAACACGACCAGTGCCGGATGTCCGAGGGCGCGGTGGCCGATCTTCAAGACGGCTCCGAGAACCACCGCCACCACGATGGGTTGCACCCCGTACAGGAGCCCGGTGACCGCCGGTACGTCCGAGTAGGCAACGGCGATAAACGATAGGGTCAGAAGCACGAAAATTGAGGGTATGATGAAGAAAGAACCGGCGACGAGGCCGCCGAGAGTTCCGTGCATCCGCCATCCAATGTACGTTGCGAGTTGCTGGGCTTCGGGGCCGGGCAGGAGCATACAGAAGTTTAGTGAGCGCAAGAACTGGCTTTCGGAGACCCATTTGCGGCGTTCGACAAGCTCGCGGTGCATTATGGAGATCTGACCGGCAGGCCCACCGAAACTTATGAACCCGAGTTTCACCCAGAAGCGTAACGCCTCCGGGAATCCTACTTGCTTCTCTCCTGCGCCCGGCATTCCTATGCAGCGCGGAGCGTCAGTGGTGGACCCAAGCTTCCGGATCGGTGGTCAGGCGGGAGATATGAGCCGGTAGGTCGCCGTCGGCAAGATCCGCGAGTGTAACGGATTCTAGTACCGCGCGCATATTGGCTCTCAAAGCGATCCAGACTTCCCGCAAATTCTCCGCAGCACCTGGATATTCCACATCCTCGGGGTACTCGCCCCGAACGTTCGCTAGCGGCCCTTCGACGGCCCGGATCACGTCGGCCAGGGAGACCTCGCCGGGTGGTGGAGCTAACCAGTATCCGCCCGAAGCACCGCGTTGAGTACGCACGATGCCGGCACGCTTCAGATCGTTCAGGATGTTCTCCATAAACTTCTTCGGGATACCCTGACTCTCAGAAATCCGGTCTCCCTTGAGAGGTCCGGTGCCTTGCGCAGAGGCGCGGGCAAGCTCCGAGGCGGCGCGTATCGCGTAATCCGTCTTCGCCGTGACCTGCAAAGCTAAACGACCTTTCGAGCGGTTTAGTCCTTCAGCCGACTCCGGTCGTTGCCGCGCTTGTGGTTTTTACGGCTCGGCGCGTAGACAAACCAGTAGGATCCTATGAGAATACCAACCAACAACACCAACATCCCACCGAATTGAATGATCTCCGGGTTCAAAGTACAGCCTCCTGATCCTCGACTGCCCCAATTCTACGACACTCGCGCCGAAACCGTTACCTAAAAACGCTAGTACTGTAACCAGACTGTTATGAGCACCATTTATCATGTGTATTTAGAGATAATAGAACCGACTGCGGAAGCGGCGGACGAGAAGGAGGCGAGCACGATGAAGAAGCTATCGATCATGGTCTTGGCAGCATTCTCGATGTTGTTTGTAGTGTCCCCAGCATTCGCGCAGGAAAACTCAGCCGAGACCGAAGGGGTAGTGGAAGGTGTCTTCCGTGTCGTCCTCGAAGGCGACGTACCCGAGAACTACTCCGTCTACGCCGAAACCGACGCTGCGATAGGCGGGATGGACCCCATCTGCACGACCGACATCACGATGGTAGATGCAGGCTACACCGAGTGTGCGGGCGACGGCTCGATAAACGAGTTGCTCTTCAGCGTACCCCAGGGAGCCACCATCAACTATCGTATCCTCGCATCCCAGGGCACAGGTCTCGAACAAACAGTCATCGCCGAAGGCTCGACTTTAGCTGAAACAGACGGCTTCATCATAAACGCAAGCCACGCTTTCGCCGCTGAACCCGTCGCCGACGAGGAGCCCGTTGCCGACGAGGATACCGGCACCGGTGAAGAGCAATACGCCAGCGAAGCCCCAGCGTCGGACTCCGGGGATGTAGCTACATCTGAGGTAGCCGAAGCCAATGGCGGAGTTCTGCCCGACACCGGCGGCACCTCCTTCTCCTTGTTAGTCGGAGCTGTGCTGCTTTTCGTGGCGGGTGGCTTCCTGGCTTATCGCAGGCTTTCTTAAACATACGTAAGGTTGTTTTCTTCAGGGGATCGGTCTTCGGGCCGATCCCCTTTAGTTTTTGCGAGATCCGTCACACTATGAGTATCTCGCTAGTGGACTTCCCGTTGGAGCACTGATAACTGGACCCGGATTCCGTTCAATTATGGCTTACGGAATCAGAGACGATATGAGGTACGCTGAACCATATAAAATAACGATCCACGAAAGGCAAAACCATTGACCAGCGGATACATACCACCGGAAGGCCAACCAGCCCCGGACGACATACTGGCGGCGCTTGAGAAAGCACTGGCCGACGACCCTAGCCTCTCGGACCTGTCCGAAGAGGACGTAGCCCAAAGGCTCGTGGCGGACGGTTATCTCAATGAAGAACCTTCGCCGACCCTAGTGGCCGAGGCTCTCGGAACAATCGAGACGGAGCGCGGAAACCCTACTTGAGAAGCTCGTAGCACAGTGACACACAGAGATGTTATGCTCGATCATGCACGCGGAAGCTGACTTTGCACAGGAGGAAACAACTTTGATCTCAATGCGGAAACTAGCCTTGATCCTCGCTCTCGTACTTTCTCTTGGCCTGGCTGGGTGCGGTGGTGAAGACTCGCAGCAACAAGACGGGACGAGCGGCTCTTCGGTGGCTACGACCGACGAGGAGACCAGCGGTGAGATGACCAAGAAGGAGCCCGCGACGGGCGGAACAATGGAGGAGACGACCTCCGGCATGTTCGAGACAACCGGCATGGTCGAGTCGACAACCGGCATGTCCGGGGACGAAGTTTCGGTCGGGGGATTCGCGGTAGATGGATTCAACGCTCCGTCAGTCGAAGTTCCCGAAGTTTCGGCCTCGACGCAGGACATAGAGGCTTACCGGAGGGAGATCGAACCGATAATCTCCGGTAGCATCCGCGATGTCTCGGACGTAGTCGAACCCGAAGCCCGGATGCAGGACGGCAAGCTGGAACTTGGCGTGGATGTCGCACCGATAGAAAAGGCCCGAGATAGTGCTCGACAAGGTCTCGACGAGCTACAGAAGGTCGAGCCGCCGAAATCCCTGGCCCCGGTACAGGAGACCCTAGTCCAATCCTACGAAGACGCAATACCGGCCTACGAGAGCCTGATCGAAGCCTTCCAAGGCGGCGACGTGGATGGCCTGAACGCCGCTGTCACCGAGAGCCTGCCCCAGATTGAACAGGCCGCCGCCGTCCAACGAGACATCCTGCAAGACCTCGAACAAGCCACGAATTAAAGCGTCGTAGAGAGCTTCGCTCAAGCTGGTCAGTACGCCATCTGATGCTGACCAGCTGATCGGCTAGCTGTCGGATTTTCCTACGAGCCGGAAGAAGACTTCGTCGAAGGAGGGTTTTAGAACCTCGACGGAGCGCACGTTGGCCCCGTTCAAAGTTTCTAGAACCTTGGGGAGGGTGACGTTCGCGTCTTCGGTGACTAGGCGGATGCGGCTGACGTGTTCGTCCGAGTCTTCGTCCTGGCGGACTTCGACTACGTGGCCCGCGGACTCCAGGGACACAAGGGTGTCGCCTAATTCCCCGGGGTCTCCGGCTAG
>JBGTDE010000174.1:0-3315 GCA_041748475.1 Rubrobacteraceae bacterium
CTCTATGAGATGCTCAACGTGGAAGACGTGCCGCCGGAGGTCGCGATGAACGAGGCTGTCGAATTAGCTGTCGGTTTTTCGAGTGAGGAATCTCCGGCGTTTGTTGGGGGCGTGTTGCGCGGTGCGGCTGAGCTACAGCGCGGAAAGGTCGAGCATGGATAACGGTGGAGCTTCGGCGCGGCGCTGGGAATCTCATGGCAAGGTCTTTGAGGAGTATCTGCATGGGCTGACCTTCTCCAATGAGAAGCGTCTGGTCGGGCTTGTGGACGCGATGCGTTATTCGATGCTCGCGGGTGGCAAACGAGTTCGTCCTACGTTGTGCATGGAGTGCGCGTGGGTCTTTGGGGCCGCGCCCGAGTCGGCGTTGCCGTCCGCCGCTGCTATCGAGTTGATCCACACTTATTCCCTGATCCACGACGACCTGCCCGCAATGGACGATGACGATTATCGCCGGGGGCAACCCACGACTCATAAGAAATACGGCGAGGCGATGGCGATACTCGCAGGAGATGCGTTCTTTGGCGAGGCATTGACGCTCATCACCGTTCACCAGAAAGGCTCTTGCGAACAGGTCGTGGAGGTCGTGCGCGAGCTTGCCGATTCGACCGGTGTCGCCGGGATGGTCGGTGGACAGGTCATGGACATGGACCACACCGGAGTGGGAGCCCAGACGGACCCCGAGACGTTGTTTATGATCCACAAGTATAAGACTGGAGCATTGATCAAATCTTCAGCCCGGATCGGGGCGATCATTGCGGGTGCCGGAGACGCTGATCAAACCGCGATCTCAGAGTACGCCTCAGAACTTGGTCTGTGCTTTCAGATAGTGGACGACGTACTCAACGCCACCGCTACCACGGCGGAGCTTGGCAAGAGCGCAGGAAGCGACGCCGAGCAAGGCAAGGCCACTTTCGTGGGAGTCTTTGGCCTAGAAGGGGCTCGCCGGGAAGCCGACGATAGCGTCGAGAGGGCGCTAGCGGCGCTTGGACGGTTGGATGGAGATACTTCAGGACTGCGCGAGATGGCTCTATTCGTGCGCCACCGGGGAAGCTAAACGCTCCGCATGAACTCCACGAAAGGCGCCCCCCGTCGGCTGGACGCGCTGCTCGTCGAGCGAGGTCTTGCCCAAACCCGTTCACGGGCTCAAGGGTTGATCCTCGCTGGCGCAGTCCGCGTGAAAGGCGAAGTGGTAACCAAGTCTGGCACCCGCTTCGCATCCGAAACCGCCGTGACCGTCGAGCAATCATCGCCCTACGTATCCAGAGCCGGAGAGAAACTAGCCCACGCGCTCGACGACTTCGGGGTCGAAATCGCGGGCCTGAATTGTCTGGACGCTGGCGCGTCGACCGGTGGTTTCACGGACGTGCTGCTCCAACGAGGCGCGGTGAGGGTAATCGCTGCCGATGTCGGATACGGTCAACTGGACTGGAAACTGCGCACCGACGAGCGTGTCACATCTCTCGAAAGGACAAACGTGCGGCATCTTGCTGGCGAACACCTGCCGTTCATGCCAGAGTTTATGGTCGCGGATCTCTCGTTCATCTCACTCTCGGTGGCGTTGGAAAATTTGCTCACGACGACACCATCCGTCATGGAGGCTGTGGTTCTTGTAAAACCGCAGTTCGAGGCGGGGCCGGATCTCGTCGGACGCGGAGGCATAGTACGCGACCCGGAAGTGCGCGAGCAAGTCGTGTCGCGAGTCGCCCAAGACTTCGAACGGATGAGCTTCGGGGCGGTAGGAGTTGCGCGGGCGGCGATCACAGGTCGCAAATCCGGCAAC
Source organism: Rubrobacteraceae bacterium (assembly GCA_041748475.1). GTDB lineage: Bacteria > Actinomycetota > Rubrobacteria > Rubrobacterales > Rubrobacteraceae > JACDDK01. The sequence goes on from JBGTDE010000174.1 coordinate 1,781, forward strand.
CAGGAGTATCCACTCCACTTAAAACGCGACGTTGCGAAAACGCTTGGGGCGGAGGATGTAAGGGTGATGGTGACGGATGAGTGAGAAAGTTCAGAGCGTTGGTATCGTGACACGACCCGGCATCGACGAGCGGTACCTTGAGCGACTGACGGCGGCGCTCGAAAAGGCTGGGGTCGAGATCGAACCGGCAGTCGAAGCCCCGAACGGAGATGAAGCCGGTCGAACCGTGGACCTCGTTTTCGTACTCGGGGGCGACGGCACAATGCTGCTCGCTTCCCGGCTTTACCCCGGTTGCGTGATGCTCGGCGTGAACCTCGGGACGGTTGGTTTTATGTCCGGGATGCTCCCTGACGAGATAGAGGCTGGGGTGGAGAGTGTCCTGAATGGTGGACTGCACGTCCAGGAGTACCGGATGCTGGAGGTTCGCGTAAGCGGTGAAGAGGAAGTCTATCTCGCGCTCAACGACGTGGTGCTTTTGAAGCCGACACCGCATCAGATCACCTCGGTTGGTGTCTCCGTCGGCGGGGAAGACCTCGTCACCGTGCAATGCGACGGGTTTATAGCTGCGACTCCTCTCGGATCGACGGCTTACGCGCTGTCGGCGGGTGGTCCGATAGTCTCCGGGGATACTGAGTGTTACGTTTTAGTGAGCATTGCGCCGCACTCGTTGGTCAGTCGTCCGATGGTTCTTGGAGAGAAGCAGGTAACACGCCTGGAGTTGATCGAGCGAAGCGCGTTGCTCTCCATCGACGGAATGGAGCCGCGTGAGATACCGGCGGGCGGGCATATAAGGCTAGGTCTCTCGCATGAAAGCGTTAGAATAGGTCGAACCGAGGAGTGGTCGTGGTGGCGAGCGGTACGGAGGACATTCCTGTAGTGCTCACGGAGCTTTCCGTCGAGAATGTGGCCCTGATCGAAGCGGCCACCCTGGAACTCGCGCCGGGTCTGAACGCCGTCACCGGCGAGACCGGCGCGGGTAAGACCCTGCTCGCGACCGCTCTCCAACTCCTTCTCGGTGGCCGAGCCCGCTCCGAGACCGTCCGTGCTGGCTCCAGAAAAGCCACGGTTGAAGGCTCGTTCTCCCTACCACCGGAGATGTTGCGAACGGTCCTAGACGACTCTCTCGGGGACTTGGCCGAAGACCTCGATACTGATGACGGCCTCTTTCTACGACGTACCCTTACCGGCGACGGGCGCTCGAAATGTCATGTAAACGGTGTAACCGTATCGGTTCGGGCTCTTGCGACGCTTGGAGAGAAGCTCGTCTCGTATCACGGGCAGCGAGAGCAAGCGCGGCTTACGGAGCCCGCCGAGCAGCTAGACATCCTGGACGATTTTCTAGATGAGGACGGCGAGCGGGTCAAGGCCGAGCATCGCGAGCTTTGGAGAAAAGTCGAAGAGGATCGGCGGGAGCTACAGGAGATCACAGCTTCATCCGAATCTCGGCTGCGCGAGCTGGACTTTCTACGCTTTCAGGTCGAGGAGATCGAGGGTTTCGGATACACCACTGAAGAGGCCGCCGATCTGACCCGCGA
>JBGTDE010000175.1:0-1614 GCA_041748475.1 Rubrobacteraceae bacterium
GCCCGTCGCGCTCCGGCGGATTCGAGTGTCTCGTCGTTGGAGCCGTCACCGGGTATGGCGTGGTGTCCGTCGGAACGGCATTGCTCTACAGATGATTCGTTCCGGTCGATGACGACGAAAGGCACGCCTTCGGCGGTTAGCTCTTCGGCGACTTCGCGGCCTACCCGTCCGTAGCCGCAGAGGATGTAGTGGTCTTTAAGTCTGTCTATCTCCGCTCGCATCCTGCGCTTTCTGAAGTATCCTCGAACCGTTCCTTCTACGGCGAACTCTATCAGGGAGCCCGCCGCGTAGGCGAATGTTCCGATACCGGCCACCCCGATCAGGACGGTCCACAACCTTCCGGCGTCGCCCATCTCCCGCACCTCGGTGAATCCTATGGTGCTCATGGTTATAAAGACCATGTACAGCGCGTCCGACAGATTCCAACCCTCAATACTCATGTACCCGAACGCACCGACGATGCCGATAAGAACCAGCGCGATGCCGGCTTTCCAGAGTCGATTCAGCGCGGAACTCCGGTATGTTTCATGGGGACCGAGGCTCCCCGTCGGGGTCTTCCATCAGGTCGAGGAAGGCCGAACGTTGCTCGGTGGTGCCGAGGACACTCAAGGTATCGCCGGGAGCGAGTTCGAGGTCCGGCCCAGGGTTGGTAACGACTTCATCGCCACGAACAAGTGCGACGATGGAGGCTCCGGTTCGGCCCCGGATGTGGAGGTCACCGATGGTTCGGCCCAGGATGCCGCATTTGTCTGGAAGTTCGATCCAGTCGCTCTCGATCATGCGGGCGGCACGGTTGAGATGAGCGAGGTTACCGTCGCCTTCGGGGTTGGAGATCGGAGCGTACAACTCGTGACGCACACTATCGGAGAACCGCTGTATCTCCACCGCTCCGAATCCCATGTGGATTAGAGCCTGCCGCCCAAGCTCCAGCCCGGCCTCGAACTCCGGCTGCACTGCCTCGTAGACGCCCATTTCGGCCAGATCCTGAAGCTGCTTCTCCCCGACGGAACGCGCCACCACGTGTGCCTGGGGGTTCATGCGGCGCGTCCGCTCGACTACGAGCCTCGCGCCCACAGCGTCCGAGATAGTCAGAACCACCAACCGCGCCCGGCCTACTCCTGCGGCTTCCAGCACGGGTTCGGCGGCTGCGTCCCCGTAGATCAAAGGTATCCCAGCGGCTTTCGCTTCATCGACTTTGGCGGGGTTCACGTCCACCACCACGAATGGCTGATCCAGGCGTTTCAACATCCGGGCGACGAACCCTCCAACCCTTCCCAAGCCCAAAATTACGACGTGATCCCGAAACTCTTCCCCAGGCAAGTCCATCGTGGCGGGCGAATCTGCCGGGAAACTCCGCCGCCACCGCGCATACACCGGGACAGCAGCCCGCGCCGCGAAGGGTGTGATCCCCATAGTAACCACGGCGGCGGTCAACGCGATAGAGTAAGTCCCCTCAGACAACACGCCCTCGCTACGACCCAAACGCGCCAGAAGAAAAGAGAACTCCCCCACCTGAAAGAGCCCCAGCCCCACGGCGAACGGCACGATATTCACGTATCCAAACGCCCGGACAACTGCCGCGAAGATAATCCCCTTGCCCACGAAGATCGTCAA
>JBGTDE010000176.1:0-4437 GCA_041748475.1 Rubrobacteraceae bacterium
CCTCATACGCACTAGCGACGCTCGCCCCGTGGTCACCGACGAACGCGCCGTCGAGGTTCGAGATCTGCTGATGACGATGCGGCAATGGGCAGATCAGTGTCCTGATATATCTTCGGTTGGGATAGCGGGCTCCTGGGCGCGAAACGAGGCACGTATGGATTCAGATGTGGACTTGATCCTCCTCACTCACAATCCAGCTTCGTATATCGAAGACGAAAAGTGGATAGCTGAACTCGGCGGTCTCCGCATCGTAAAGACCGAGCAGTGGGGACCGATGACCGAGCGACGGTTCATCCTATCTTCCGGACTCGAAGTGGAGACTGGCATCGCGCCGCTGACGTGGGCTGCGACCTCGCCGGTGGATGGTGGTACGCGCAGAGTCGTCACGGATGGTTTTAGAATCCTCTACGATCCCGACGGACTTCTGGCCCGGCTGGTTGGGGCTTGCCAATGAGGCTGGATGTCGCGCCAATGGTGCTTACTGAAAAGAGGAAACCGCTTGGTCGTGTGCGGCTTGCTTTCGAGCGGCGTGGCGGTCGGACGGTGTTGGCGCGGAAGTTCGCTTCGTCGCCGTTTGGAGCGGTTCGGGCTCATTATCCCGATGAGAATGGGGTGCCGGAAGTGCAGATCACGAACCCTTCCGGGGGAATACTCGGCGGCGACGACCTGGAAATTCAGATCGATCTGGCTTCCGATTCTCATGCGACGGTGCTTACTCAGGCGGCGAACAAGGCTTATCGGGGTGTGGAGTCGGTGCAGCGGGCGGAGCTTTGGGTTGGCGAAAACGCGCTTTTGGAGTATTTGCCGCACCATCTGATCCCACACCCAAAATCCTCCTACCGCGCCACAACGAAATTCCATCTGGCATCCACCACCGCCCTTATCACCTGGGACGCCTACGCCGCCGGACGCATTGCCCGCGCCGAACGCTTCGCCTTCGACAAACTCCACGCCAAAACCACCATCCTCCGCGACGGAATCCCGGCTGCCATAGACGGCCTACACCTGACCGGCGGCCACAAACACTTTGGCGACTATTCGTACCTGGCCTCCGTGTACATCGTCGCCCCGACAGATTTATCTCAGTTGGCGGAGGAGCTGCACGACGCGCTCGCGTACAAGCCTCGAACTCTGGCCTCAGCTAGTGACCCCGCAAGGGAAATCTGCGCTGTTCGGATACTGACCGACAACGCGACGGACCTCTACAAGATGATGAACCGTTGCCGTGAGATCTCGCGTAGTTTCCTGGACCTTCCGCCACCCTCACGACTTATTTCTTAGATCAAGCCGCAAGAAACTCGTTGCTATAGACTGCACGATATGGAGTGCGGGGCGGGATGAACGGAGAACGGCACGTAACGCCTGCGGTAGCGTGGATCGTCGCGTTCGTGGTGTGTGGTTTTGGGGATTGGCTGCTCGGGCGATGGGTGTTGACTCCCATCTTCGTGGCGGCTTTCTATGGTGGCATGATCGTCATAGATCTGGTGACGTACCCGATCCTCTCTTTCTGGCGCGGTTGGTTGCGGCGACGAGGACTTTGGGCCTGGTATCTGGTCGAAGTCGTGGGGCTCTGGGGCGGCACGACGGTACTCCTGCTGATAATGGCACCGTGGTGGCTCGCTTGGCGATGGGACGGAGTGCTTCTACTCCAGATCCTCGGTGGCTTGTTACTGATCGCCTCGGTAGCGGTGGGCGCGTGGGCCTGCCTCAAGATGGGTTGGGCGCGACTACTCTTCGCGGGTGCGTTGTTCCCGCCCGGTGACGGAGCAGAGGAGAACAACGTTCCACAGCGGCTAGTCCTCGAAGGTCCGTACCGCTACGTCCGTAACCCGCTCTACGACACGGATTTCGCTCTCATTCTAGGGACCGGCTTGCTCACCAGCAGTTGGTTCCTCGTCTTGCTGGCGGCTCTCTACGCGGCTCAACTCGCGCTGCAATTGCCGCTCGAAGAGCGCGAGTTGCGGGCTCGTTTTGGTCGACCTTATCGACTTTACTGCCAGCTTGTGCCGCGATTCATCCCGCGACGACGGCCCATCAGCGAGCGGGAAGTCAACCGGTAGCGGGATTTCGGGCTAGAACTAGCAGGTGATCGCTATCCGACTCGAACGTTTCTCCCTCGAACCCACCGCAGACACGCTCCACTACGAAACCCGCAATCTCTAGCATTGACTCAAGCTCAGCGCGGTCGGTTACGCGGATTTCGAGATCATGGTATCGTCGACTTTCCGATATCCTTGACGCACCATACGTTTCGTAGAAAAGCCGCATACTCATAATTCGGGTCTCGGCGTCGTAGCTGGAGATGCTGAAGCGGTCGATCCAGCCGCCGCTCGGCAGTTCACGGGTGAAGTCGTGATGAAGATTCGAATCACCACTCTCATCGGCTAGTTCCTCTTCTGAAAATGCGGAGACTTCTATTCCGAGCAATCCATCCGGCTCCAGATGCTCGCGGGCGTTTTGCAGGAAAGTTAGCGCATCTGCTCTGGACAGCAGGCACAAGAATGAGTTGAAGGCGCAGATCGCCAGCTTGTAGCGTCGCCCGAGCTTGGCGTTTCGCATGTCTCCGACAGTCCACTCGACTGCGGTGCTCTTCTCACGACCACATTGGACCATCTCACCTGAGATTTCGACGGCGGTCACGGTATGGCTTGCGTTAGCTAGGGGGATGGCGACGCGACCAGTTCCGGCACCCCATTCGATTATGGGGCCGGTTTGTTGTTTGGCGAGGGTTAGCCAGAATGGGATGTCGTAGTCGTGGGTGTATTCGAGGTCGTAGAGGTCGGCGAGAGTGTCGTATTCTGCGGGTGGAGGTGTTTTGTCGGGCATATAGCTCCTGTTCATGTCGAGTTGAGCCGGTTGGGGCGGAGCTTTGTCGGAGTAGTCTGAAACGTATCGGGTAGGACGAGCGTATAATCTTTTAGGTTCCTGCGTTTGATATGGAGGTACTCCTTGAGTATTGTGCTAACGATTTTACTTATTGTCATCGCCGTGGTGTTGGTTATCTACGTGATCTCGCTCTACAACGGGTTGGTGCGTCGCAAGAATGACGTGGAGGAAGCGTACCGGCAGATAGACGTTCAGTTGAAGCGCCGGTACGATTTGATCCCGAACCTTCTCGAAGGCGTGAAGAAGTATTTCCGTCAAGAGCAGGAGGTTTTGACCCAGATCACCCAGGCTCGTTCGCAGGCGATGCAGCCGCAGGGTGTCGGGGCGCAGGCTCAGTCCGAGGCGCGGTTATCGGGGGCTATCGGGAACCTGTTCGCGGTGGCGGAGAACTACCCGGATCTCAAATCCAATACCGTGATGTTGGATTTCCAGGAAGAGTTGTCTTCGACGGAGAACAAGATCTCCTTCGCCCGGCAGCACTACAACGATTCGGTCGGAGAGTACAACACCAAGATACAGAGCTTTCCGGCTGTGATCTTCGCCCGCATGTTCGGTTTTACGGAGCGCGAATACTTCGAGGCCGTTGGCCCCGAGCGCGAGTCCGTGACCGTCTCCTACGACTGAGAGACAGATGGATCAGGGTACTTTTCGCGAGCGCATTGCCGTAAACCGGCGAAATAGCCTGTTCTTGATCGCCGGTTTCCTATTCTTCGTGCTCGTCTTCGGGTACGTGATTGCGTTCGCCTACCTTAACGACCCGGTGGGCGCTCTCTTTGGTCTGGCTCTGGCTTTTATCGTTGGGACTATCTCCGGCCTGGTCTCCTATTACGGTGGAGCTAGCATAGTACTCGCGGCTTCGCGGGCCAAGGAGATCACGCACGAAGACGCGCCCGTCCTCTTCAACGTGACCGAGGAGATGACAATAGCCTCTGGACTGCCAATGCCTAAGGTCTACATCATCCAGGACTCCGCCCCAAACGCATTCGCCACGGGCCGTGACCCCGAGCACGCCGCTGTCGCCGTGACGAGTGGACTCTTAGAGAAGCTCGACCGGGATGAGTTGCAGGGCGTGATCGCGCACGAAATGGCCCACGTAGCCAACTTCGACATCCGATACTCGATGCTCGTGGGCATCCTCGTCGGAACCGTCGTCCTAGTCTCGGACGTCTTCTTGCGGAGCTTGTGGTTTCGCGGTGGCCGGGGCCGCGGCGGCGGCAACAACGGTTACCTCCAGATCATCATGCTCGTTGTCGGTATCCTCTTAGCCATCCTTGCCCCGCTCTTCGCTCGCCTGCTTCAGATGTCCATCAGCCGCCAGCGCGAGTATCTGGCCGACGCAACCGCCGTCCGCTTGACCCGAAATCCAAAAGGACTCGCCGACGCGCTAGCGAAGATCAGCGGCGACAACGAAGTCCTCGAAGTAGCCAACCGCGCCACCGCTCACCTGTATATCGCCAATCCCGTAAAGAAGTTCGAGAAACGGGCCAAAGGCATCCTGTCCACCCATCCACCGATAGAGGAGAGGATACAGATACTTCGGGGCATGGAGAC
>JBGTDE010000177.1:0-2428 GCA_041748475.1 Rubrobacteraceae bacterium
AAGGAAGCAAAACAGAAGCTGAAAGAAGAAGCCAAAGCCAAAAAAGTCGCCGAGCAAGAGGCCGAAGGTGCTGTAGCGACCGCCGAGAAGCCACCCGCCGACGAGAAAAACGGCAACGCCGAAAAGCCGGAGAACGCCTAAATTGGCTTTCACGCTTCCCGAAGGTGATGTGAAGACTCGCCTGGACCGTTATCTCAAAGGCTTTCGCAACGGCCACGGCCTGGAAGAATCCGTTGTGGAGGGCAACGCTATAAAGATGGTTGTGGAACCCGAGATCCTGATATCGGTCATGGCTACGGCGCGGGAGCGGCTTGGGATATTACATCTGTCTTGCATCACCGTCGTGGATAGGGAAGGCTCCTTCGACGTTGGGTACGAGTTGCTGGACATGCGTGGGGTTCGGGTCCACGTAAAGACCACCATAGATGGCGAAGAGCCGGTTATAGATACGATCACGAGCATCTATCCCTCAGCCAATTGGCACGAGCGGGAGGCTTACGACATGTTTGGTGTCGCTTTCAAGGGGCATCCCGACTTGCGGCGGATTTATATGTGGCAGGATCACTTCGACCACCATCCGCTCCTGAAGAGTTTCGATATAAGCACCAAGCGTACCTTCGAGGGACTGAGGTAGATCTATGCTAAGCGAGGAACGCCGCGTCGAGGAATCCGTAGAGAACAGCTCACTAACTCAATCCGCCGCCCGCAGACTCGTCAGCCCGGACATTCGAGACGAGTTCGGCCTGGAGACTCTGGACATGAACATGGGGCCGCAGCATCCCGCCATGCACGGTCTCCTGCGTCTGATCCTGGAACTCGACGGCGAAACGGTGGTCCGGTGCGATCCCGTGATGGGCTACTTGCACAGGTCGCAGGAGAAGATCGCCGAGAACCGCATGTACCCGGCTGTCATTCCGATGACCGACCGCCTGGACTACTTCGCCAATATGCACAACGAACACGGCTACTGCCTGGCGGTCGAGGACTTGCTCGGCGTGGAGGTTCCGCCTCGGGCGGAGTACATTCGGGTGCTGATGTGCGAGCTAATGAGGCTCGCGAGCCACATACCATCAGTCGGATTCCTCATGCTGGAGCTCGGGGCGTTCACGCCGATTCTGTACTCATTCCGGGAACGCGAGCGGATACAGACCATCTTTGAGGCTGTCACGGGCGCGAGGATGATGTTCCACTACATTCGCATTGGCGGGGTCAAGGCCGACTTGCCGGAGGACATACCGCAGAAGATCTGGGAGTATATCGAATCGTTGGAATCCAACTTCCAGCGGGATTTCGTCGATCTGATCGAGGGCAACGAGATATTCATCTCCCGCACGAAGGGCATCTCGAAGATGTCTCCTCAAAAGGCTATCGAGATGGGCGTCACCGGCCCGGGACTTCGTGGCGCGGGCGTGGACTTCGACATCCGGCGCGACTATCCATACAGCATCTACCCGGAGTTGGACTTCGACGTAATTACCGACACCGAGGGCGACGTGGCGGCTTCGTACAGGGTTCGTATCGCGGAGTGCTTGCAGAGCATCCGGCTCGTGAAACAGTGCCTGGAGAAGATGCCCGAGGGCGAGGTTCTGGGGGATACTGGGCGGCGCATTCGACCGGCAGAAGGTGAAGGTTTCGGGCGAGTCGAGAGTCCACGGGGCGAGTATTCGGTTCATATCGTCTCCGATGGGACGGACATTCCATATCGGGTTCACTATCGGGATCCGAGTTTCTGCAACATGCAGCTTTTGCAGGAGATGGTGCCGGGACATTACTTGCCGGACATCATGCCGATAATGGGGCTTGTGGACCCTGTTTCCGGCGGGTGGGATAAGTAATGCAGGGAGCTTTGAATATATTGGATCAGGAGCCAATACGCTTCTTTGTGGCGTTTGGAGTGGTGATCTTCCTGGTTCTCAACCTCGCGGCGGTGCTGACGATGGCCGAACGGAAGGTCGCGGGATACATTCAGCTGCGCTACGGCCCCAACCGTGTCGGACCTCGCGGGCTTCTTCAGCCTTTGGCGGACGTTTTCAAGCTGTTCACCAAGGAGAACGTCGCTCCCAGCAGGGCGGACATGTGGATATTCCTGGGCGCGCCTATCGCGATGTTTATACCGGCGGCGTTGGGGTGGATGATAGTCCCATTCTCGCCGAGTGCGGTGGTAGCTAACCTAAACGTCGGTATTCTGTTTTTTGTGGGTATCACCTCGATAGGTGCTTTGGGGATAATCATGGCGGGCTATGGCAGCCGGTCGACGTTCTCGTTGCTCGGTGCGTTGCGAGGAGCAGCGCAGATGATCTCCTACGAAGTACCTTTGATCCTCAGTTTGCTCGGGGTCGTGATAGTTACGGGAAGCCTGTCGCTGGTCGATGTGGTTGATTCGCAGGCTGGCGGGTTCTGGCACTGGAATTTCCTATTGCAGTTTCCG
>JBGTDE010000178.1:0-1798 GCA_041748475.1 Rubrobacteraceae bacterium
GTCAGGGCGATGGATCTCCGTCAGATCAAGACTGACGAGGAAGATTTCGGTCTGATGACCTACGATCCGGGTTTCACCAACACGGCTAGTTGCCGGAGCGCCGTCACCTATATAGACGGCGACAATGGTATTTTGGAGCATCGCGGCATACCCATCGAGCAGCTCTGCGAGCATTCGTCCTTCCTGGAGGTTGCTTATCTGCTGAACAACGGTGCCTTGCCGACCGAGGACCAACTCGCGGAGTGGACGCATGAGATCACGCACCACACCTACGTCCACGAGAACCTGAAGGACTTCATGAACGGCTTCCGCCACGACGCGAATCCTATGGGGATGCTCCTCGCGTCTGTCGGAGCTCTTTCGACGTTCTATCCCGAAGCCGCTGACATAGACGACGAATGGCAGCGTCATGTTACGACGGTTCGTCTTATAGCGAAGGTTCCGACGCTCGCGGCGTTCGCCTACCGACATAGTCTTGGGCTGCCGTATGTCTATCCGGACAACGACTTGTCGTATACGGGCAACTTTCTGTCGATGCTATTCAAGATGGCCGAGCCCAAGTACGAGCCCGATCCCCGTCTCGAAAAAGCCCTCGACGTGCTGTTCATGCTCCACGCCGACCACGAACAGAACTGCTCCGCCGCAGCCGTCAGGGTCGTCGGTTCATCTCAAGTGGATCCCTACTCGGCAGTAGCCGCCGGTGTCGCCGGACTCTACGGCCCGCTACACGGTGGAGCCAACGTCGCGGTTCTCAAGATGCTCAACCGGATCGGCTCGACGGACAACATCCCGGACTTCCTGGACGGTGTAAAGGAAGGCAAAGAGCGGCTTATGGGCTTCGGACATCGCGTCTACAAAAACTACGACCCGCGAGCCCGGATCATCCGCAAGCACGTCGACGAAGTCCTCGAAGCTACCGGCAGACCGAGTCCGCTACTTCAGATCGCCATGGAGCTAGAGAAGCGCGCGCTCGACGACGAATACTTCACCAGTCGCAAACTCTACCCGAACGTGGATTTCTACTCCGGCTTGATCTACGAGGCCATGAACATCCCGGCGGATGCCTTCACCGTAATGTTCGCCATAGGTCGGACACCCGGTTGGGTCGCCCAGTGGACTGAGATGATGCAGGACGAAGAGCTAAGAATCGCCCGCCCGCGCCAGATCTACACCGGCCCCCGTACCGTCGACTACACTCCAATGAGCGAGCGCTAGGCCAAATTCAACAGGATGTACCTTCCAGGGACGGACCTTTTGAAGGTTCGTCCTTTTCTATTCGCCGAGCACATTCTCATACAGTGCAAGCTGTCGATCCAGAGCCTTCCGATATGTTGCATGCGCTTCTGGGTTGGGTTGAATCGTGTCACCGAGTAGAGTCTCCACAGCCTCGATCTCAAGCAAGCCGAGTTTGTCGAGGGCTAGGAGCGCCGCACCACGAGCCGAAGCTTCCTGCGCGCCGGAAAGCGTTACCGGGCGCTCAAGAGCGTCAGCCATTATTTGAGTCCAGGTGGGAGAATTCAGTAGTCCGCCGCCGCTGGCGATGATCTCTTTCTCGCGGGGGAAAACGGTATTGAGCTGCTCTTGAACAAGCGCGAATCGCAGGGCGACGGCTTCCATTGCGGCTCTTAGAATGTCTATGGGCCGGGTGTTCATGGAAAGACCCGAAACAACGCCGTTCGCGAGATCCGCCCATCCAGGACCACGCTCCCCATTCAAAAGCGGCAGAAACGTCAGGCCGTGAGCGTCAGGTTTCATGGCGGCGAGTTCTCGTTCGGTGGTTTCCTCATCCGGCAAGCGT
>JBGTDE010000179.1:0-5784 GCA_041748475.1 Rubrobacteraceae bacterium
GTATCGTAGTTTACTCAACTCGGATGCCGGTGCAAATTCCGGGTCACCCTAACCGAGTCGCGGAGAAGCGCTGGGGAAATGCACCAGGCTGAACTCTCGATCAAGTCTTTCAGCCCACAGCCCTGCGACCACCGGACCAGAAGTTTGTTGAGAGTCGGACTTCAGCTCCAAACCCACCGAACAAACACCTATCTTCACGTTCGGAGTATTGTTCGGCGGCTGTACAAGTTTGACGTAGTCGTTGATGTCCGAAGGGTTGGCGGAGATCGTCAGTCCAGATATTCCTCGGGTGCCGTTTGGGTGATGGGTGACGGCGGGGATGCGGGATGATCTGGGAGTTAGGTCCTGGATCAGGAACGGCAAAGCTCGTCCTTCCTGCCGTATCCTGGCACTCAACCATCGTATCCGGGAGCCATCCGGTAGCGTCCGCCCACCCTCGTCTGGACCGTCGACATCGAACCCAGCCTCCAGAAGCCGCCGCACATCAACGTCCAAATTATCGGAGGTCAAGCAATGATCCACTAGACCACCGCCGGTATGGAGAAAGGGCCGCCAGCCCCAGATGTTGTCGCGGGTATCTTTAGGGTTGGTGAAAGCTACGAGTTCCAGGTAGGTACCGTCACTAAACGGTATCAGGGCGTTTCGGGTCAATCCGTCAGCGTGTTCGCCACCCAGCGTTACAATGAATCCCAGCTCTTCGTAACGTCGGGCGGCGGTCTCCAAGTCGTCAACGAGGATCACCAGATGGTCCAGGCTCAAACTCATCACCCGGTGATACCATACTCGCCAATCGCCGGAAGGACGATCATCTCCACCGAAGCCAACAAACTCCTGGAAAAATTGACCGAAGAGACCATGACTCGCGCCTGGGGCGAGCGGACTTTTCGGGAACGTCAGCGCATCGCGACCGCCGCGGTGATCTTCGCTCAAGAGTTCAATCGTCGCGCCACCGAGCTTCCCGAGAGCACCGGTGAGACGGAGGTTCAGCGGTTCTTGATGACCCTGATGTCCGCTGTCGTGGATGAGTTCGCGCAGCAAGAGGAAATCTCCAGAGAGGATGCTACGAATTTTCTAAGTGAGGTTGGGACGCGGGATCTCGTTCTAGAGTTCAACGAGGTTCTGGGAGCCTGTGGAGAGGATCCCGACAACTCCCTGGACGAACGGCTCTCGAAGGCCGTGGATGCTCGTCAGGACAAGTCGATCTGGGCTCGTCATTTCCGCTCAGGCTAATGCAACCTCAGTCTGAATCGTTCCGGCGCTTGGGACGCTGATCTTCCCAACGCTCCATCGTCCGACCGGGCAGGTAGACAATGAACATCCACAGCACGCCTACTACAGCGAAAACCGCGAGAACCGCCGCGAACTGCCACAACTCAGACGACAAACTTGCCTCCTACTAGATAATTCGATTCGACAACCCTGTTTCGGGCCATTCTGCTATACCAATAGGATCATACGCTACCCCGGTACACGCCGTCGTGAGCGGGTTACACTGCGGATCGCTCATGCGACCGCCAACGCTAGTATCATCAGCCGGGTGAAGGACGTTCCAACACAAGGTACGAAGCTGAAGGACGACCTCCGTTACTCTTCGGGAGAGGAGATCGCCAACGGCGTGACGCACGGTGTGGGCCTCGCGGCTAGTATCGCTGCCGCAGCCATCCTGATAGTCTTTACCTCCATCGGTGGCGACGGTTGGCGTATAGTCAGCTCCGCCGTCTACGGAGCAACACTAATTACGCTCTACGCAGCCTCCACGCTCTACCACGGAGTACAACGACCAGGAGCGAAGAGACGACTCAGGGTCTTCGACCACTGCGCCATCTACCTCCTGATAGCCGGGACCTACACCCCGTTCACTCTAGTAAGCCTGCGTGGTGGTTGGGGATGGACGCTCTTCGGACTCGTTTGGGGCTTGGCCGTCGCCGGTATCGTCTTCAAGGTCTTCTTCACCGGGCGGCTGAATGCGCTCTCCACCGTAGTGTACGTGCTTATGGGCTGGGTATGCGTCATTGCGATAGGACCGATGCTTGAGTTGGTGCCGCAGGCGGCGCTATTGTGGCTTCTAGCCGGAGGCGTCGTGTACACCGCCGGTACGCTCTTCTACCACAACCGGCGTGTGCCGTATTCGCACGCGCTCTGGCACGTCTTCGTCGTCTTCGGGAGCGCCTGCCACTTCCTAGCCATCTCCCGATACGTACTTCTAAGCACCTCCTGAAAGAAAGCCGGGACCCCTAAAGGTCCCGGATGCAATCGGTCTTCGCGAAGGGAAGTATGTGTGCGGGTTGGGCTTATCCGTCTGACTAGGTTATCGACCGGGACGAACAAATACTTTAGTCGCCCCTGTCCGTAGTGGTTCGGTCGATGCCGAGGATTCAGTCTAGTGAGAGGGCGCCGGGTCCCGCGAGGAGTACGACCAGGAAACCGGCGATCAGGGCGAGGTCCAGTTCCGCTCCGGCGCCGGATTCTGGAGGTGCGATCAGCCCTACCCCAAGCTTCACCAAGAAGAGCGCCACGATCGAATTGATCGTCAACAGCAACGCCGAAAGCCGCGAGAGCAGCCCGACGATGAGCAGAACACCACCCAACAACTCCACGAACGTCACCACGTAACCCATAAGTACCGGAGCCGGTACTCCGAGCCCGCCGAGCACCTGCTCCCCAAGAGCCCCCGCGCCCATCTGGGTCAGCTTCTGAAATCCATGCGCGGTCATGATGATGCCCAACATCACCCAAGCCGCCAACAGCCCGAACCCGGCCATGCGATCCAACGGCGAGAGCGCCAACACATTCATCTCAATATCCTCCTTCCACAGACGAAACCCCAGAAACCCGGAGCGTCTCCGCGTTGGCTTGCCAACGGCATGATTTACTACGCACCAAGTCCGAAAATGGTTTGTGTCGCGGCCTCGTCGGCAGGATCTCCACCGCCCGCCGATACGGGTAGAATTTTTTCGGCGCTGCGTTGTAACAAGTGCATAGTACTGCTATGAAGTATGGTGATATTAGGCTATCCGCTAATCCTTTGGTCGGGGCTAAGGATGGCGCTCTTTTTAGCTCAAACTTGAACTCCGGCGGGCAAAGCGTTCTCGTCTTGCCCATCTTCTCGGCTCCTTTCGCAGAACCCCATCACTCAACTCTGATCGATCCGCGAAAGTGGGTCAATACAAACGCCACTAAAACTAGGTTCAGAGTTCGATGTCAAGAGGGTTGCCGCTTCGCTGGCGAGTGGTCTTGAGAAGTAGTAGCCCTGGGCCAGGTCGCATCCCATCTGTTGCAGTTGCGCCAACTGCTCGGCCTTCTCCACGCCCTCCGCGATCACCTTCAGGCCTAACCCGTGTGCAAGGTAAATTACTCCCGACACGAGCACCCTGTCCTGGGAATCCCGCCCCAAGTTGGTGACGAAGCTCCTGTCGATCTTCAAGTAATCAACTGGCAAGCGCTTGAGGTAAGAGAGGGAAGAATAGCCCGTGCCGAAGTCGTCTATAGCAAGCCGTACCCCAAGGGCCTTTAACTGCTCTAGCGTGTTGGCATTGGCCTGAGCCTCCTCCAACAGGACACTCTCGGTGATCTCCAAGGTTAGCATCCCGGCTTCCAGCCCGGTCTCCTGGAGAACCCGAGCGACGTCTTCGACCAGTTCGGGGGAACGGAACTGCGCAGTGGAAACGTTCACGCTCATTGTGAAGTGTGGACCGCTGTAATGCTGTTCTTGCCACTCCTTGGCCTGACGACAGGCTTGCTCGAGCACCCACCGCCCGATAGGAACTATCAGCCCATTCTCTTCCGCGAAGGGTACAAACTCGCCCGGAGACAACAAGCCGCGCTCTGGATGCTCCCAACGCACTAACGCCTCCATCCCTACTATGCGAGGCGACTCCGGAGCCTTTTGCGCGATGATCGCCATTTGCCCCGACGCTCTGAGGTGTTCCTGAAGCTCGGTACTCAGCAGCACTTGTGGCTGGTAGTGAACCCTAAGCTCGTCCCGCTTTAGAGCCCGCCTGAGCTCACCCTCCAGGCTCAGTCGCTTCAGCGCACGTTCGTTCATCTCCGGGTGGAACACCTCATGGTGAGCCTTGCCGGTCTCCTTTGCCCTGTACATGGCCAGGTCCGCGTTTCGCAGGAGCACTCCCGGTGACTCCTGAGAAGAACCGCCAAAAGCGATGCCCATGCTGGCGGTAGCGAACGCCTCTCGCCCTTCGAGGATAAAAGGCTCCCGCAACGCTGCGGCTATTCGCTCTGCGACGGTAGTCACGTCGCTCGTTCCTTCGATGTCCTCGAGCAATACGGTGAACTCGTCCCCGCTCAGGCGCGCCAAGGTATCTTCGGGCCGTAGGATCTCTCGTAAGCGTCCGGCCACCGCCACGAGCAAGGCGTCCCCCGCCTCGTGGCCCAAGGAGTCGTGTACGACCTTGAAGTTGTCCAGATCTACGAACAGCACCGCCACGGACTCGCGGTGGCGCCCGGCGCGGGCCAGGGCGTGCTCCAGGCGATCCAGGAACAGGGCCCGGTTCGGCAAGCCGGTTAGAGAGTCGTGGAAGGCCCGGTGCTCAAGGCGCCTCTCCAGAGCCTTGCGTTCGGTTGCGTCCCGCACGATGGCCATTACTTCCCCTGAACCGGCTGCGACCAGACGTGCCTCGAAATCCCGTATCCCTCCGGCTACGAGAAGCTGGTACTCGAAGACCTGCATCTCGCCCGTGTCGAGCGCTTTAGTGATGCGACGGAGGATTGATGGAATCAGATCGGGCGGCATCGTGTCGCGCAGGTTCTTACCGATGATCTCTTCGACCGGGACGGACAGAATGCTTTCGTCGTTGGCTTGGAAGTCCAGGTACTCCCCGTCGCGACTGACGCGAAACACCAGGTCGGGGCTGGCTTCGAGCATCGCCCTGTGCCTGGCTTCGCTCTCGCGCAGTGTCTCCTCGGCCCTCTTGCGCTCGGTGATGTCGTGGACGACGACGCTCATAGCGCTGCGACCACCGTACGAGATCAGGCTCGCAGCGACCTCGACCTCTACAAGCGAGCCGTCCTTGCGACGGTGGTACCTCTCGCCGAGCATGTGGTTCCCCTCGTCCACCACCCGCTGGACGTGGAGGTCGATGCTCTTTCGGTCGTGCGCGACCACGTCGTAGAGCGTCATCCCAAGCATCTCTTCGGCATCGTACCCCAGCAGCACCTGGTACGCGTCGTTGGCCTCGAGGATGCGCTTTGTGCTCAAGTCGAACAGCAACATGCCTTCTACCGCCTGTTGAACCACCGCCCGGTAACGTTCTTCACTCTCCCTAAGTGCCTCCTCGGATCGCTTGCGCTTGGTGACATCTTGGACCGTGCCGAACATCCTGATCAGACCGCCTGTCTCATCGAGGGCCACGCTACGCTGGCTCTGTACGAAGCGTATCTCGCCGTCCGCCCTCACTATGCGGAACTCGATGCCATCTCGAAGCTGCTCGCTGCGGAGGAGCTTCGCCATGTCCTCCTGGACAAGCACCCTGTCGTCAACGTGGATCGCGTTTAAAAAGTCTTCGAACGTCGGTACGAACTGCTGAGGAGTAAAGCCAAAGATGCGGTACGTCTGGTCGGACCAGTAGGTCCTGTCCTCTCTTGCCTCGTGCTCCCAGCTTCCCAGGCGGGCTATTCGCTGAGCTTCGACGAGGTTGGCTTCGCTCTTTTGCAGCTTCTCCTCCACCTGCTTGCGCTCGGTGATGTCCCGGACAATACCCACGCTGGCCACGATCTCGCCCGCCTCGTCGTAGATCGAATTGTTACGCTGCTCGGTCCATATAAGCG
>JBGTDE010000180.1:0-6996 GCA_041748475.1 Rubrobacteraceae bacterium
TCGGTGCCGGAGTCGGTCTTGGCCCGTCGTATCTTCTTTCGAACCGTATCGGGTTCGTCTAGGATGGCTACGTAGCTCCCTGCAACCTCGCTGCTCTTGCTCATCTTGGCCGTTGGATCGTCTAGGGCCATCACTCTCGCCCCGGTCTTCAGGATCATGGGCTCCGGCACCACGAAGGTCTCTCCATACAGATGGTTGAAGCGACGCGCCAGAACCCGCGTCAACTCTAAATGCTGGCGCTGGTCCTCCCCAACAGGGACGGAATGCGCATTGTAGAGCAGGATGTCCGCGGCCATCAGCACGGGATAGTCGAAGAGCCCGACACTCGCCGAATCCGCCCCGCCTTTCTGGGCCTTGTCCTTGAACTGCGTCATGCGCGATAGCTCCCCGAAGCGGGCTACGCAGTTCAGGAGCCATGTAAGCTCCGAATGCTCCGCGACGTGACTCTGGCGGAAGACCACGGATTCTTCCGGATCTATACCAGAGGCCAGGTAGATCGCCGTTATCTCCCGCACCTTGCGCCGCAAGACCTTCGGATCCTGCGAAACCGTCAGAGCGTGAAGATCCACGACACAGAAGAAGTTCTCGTACCGCTCCTGCATGGCGACCCAGTTCTTTATGGCCCCGAGGTAGTTGCCGACCGTGAGGTCGCCACTCGGCTGTATCCCGCTAAATACTCGCTGTTTGCTCTGCATAGTGCCCATTCTAACTAATGTAGGAGGATACAACCTCGGTCAACGGGAGCCTTCCAGGTTCTCCCGGACGGCGCTCACCATGTCCTCGGAGGAGCGCCCACTGTCCCGGCGTTCGTCCATCTTCACGACGGTGTACGCTCGTTCCACTCCGAGATCGAAGACAGCGGCTTGAGCCTTCGCGAGAGCGGCATAGACTTCCTCCACGCTATCGGCTTCGACGGTCGTTCCCATCGGGCTCAAGGAGCACTTCAGGCCCGAGGATTCCAGCGATTTCACCGCCGCCGCTACGTAACGGCTGACGCTGGTGGTCTCTGTCCCCAGAGGCGCTATGCTTATCTCGGCTACGATCACGATTCATCCTCTTCTGTCTCCAGCATTATCCTCGCTAGTCTACCGTGAGCGCTCCTAAGAACCCAGCGAAACCGCTATCTCCCGCGCCGCCGTAACTACGTGGCTCGCCAGACGCTCCCCAGGACTCTCTCCGAGGCGTGAGATCGGGCCACTCGCGCTCACCGCCGCCCGCAACTTCGCATCCGGCCCAAAGACCGGCGCGCTAACGCTCGCGACCCCGGCCTCACGCTCCGCCACACTCTCCACCCAACCCCGTCTCTGTATCACCCGGAGCTCCGACTCTCCCAGACCATCGAAGCTCCCTTCATCATCGGCCCACGCGAGCAAAACCTTACCGGCGGACCCGTGCGAAAGCATCATCACCGCTCCAACCGGAACCGTATCCCGTAGACCCGTCGCCCGCTCCATAGAGGCCACACACACCCGATGCTCACCCTCCCGCACGTAGAGCTGCGTACTCTCACCCGTAGCATCCCGCAGACGCTCCAACACTGGCCGCGCCCGCTCCACGAGCCCCACGCCCGCCGCCCGATTTCCCCAACCGAGAAGCCTCAGCCCTAACGAGTACCGCCCATCCCGTCGAGCCACCAGATGATGCGACTCCAACGCCGACAACAACCGATAAGCCGTCGGTCGAGCCAACCCCGTCCCATCGACCACCTCCGCCAGAGTCGCAGCACCCCCCGCCGCCAGAAACGACAATACCGTCACCGACTTGTCCAACACCCCTACACCGCTCTTGACCCCAACCGAAGTTTTCTCTATACTGTCCATATATCGGTCATTATGTCTCATATATCGAGACAATGCAAAGAGGAGTTAGAGGTTGGCGCGAGAGTGGAACGCGGTCGAGTACGAGGAGATCTCCGCTCCGCAGACTCGTTGGGGCGCGGGTGTTTTGGAACACCTGGACCTCCGGGGGGACGAAGCCGTCCTCGATGCTGGTTGCGGCACGGGTCGGGTAACGGAGCTATTACTGGAGCGGATGCCCCACGGTAGCGTGCTCGCGGTGGATGGTTCAGCATCGATGGTCGAGTCCGCGAGAGAGCGGTTTTCAGGAGATTCGAGGGTGCGGGTGAAACGGCAGGATCTTTTGGAATTGGAGGTGGATAAAACCCTGGATCTCATCTTCTCCACCGCGACTTTCCACTGGATAAAGAACCACGAACGCCTCTTCGAGCGCCTGGCGCGTGCCCTGAAGCCCGGCGGCCAGCTAGTAGCCCAGTGCGGCGGCGAAGGCAACATCTCCCGCTCGACCCTGGCCACGAGCGAGACTATGAACGAAGAGCGTTTCCGGCGGTATTTCGAGGACTGGACGGACGACAAACACTACGCGAACGCAAGAGATACGAAGCAGCGGCTAGAAGACGCTGGGTTTAGAGAAGTGGAGACCTGGTTGCACGATGAGCCAACGCCTTTTGGTTCGGTGGACGAGTTGGCGCGTTTCCTGCAGACCGTTGTGTTGGGCGGCCAGATGTTGCGGTTGCCCGAGGAGGAGCGCGGGCCGTTCGCAGCTTCGGTAGCGGCTAAGATAGGGGAGTATGATGGGCCGCCGATGCTGGATTACGTGCGTTTGAACATGGTGGCGGTGAGAGCGTGAGTGGGGATCTTGAGGCGCTTTTTGATGGGGCCGCGTCTGAGTACGATCGGTCGCGGCAGCGGCTCGTGCCGGGTTTCGAGGAGCTATACAGTGCCGCGGTCGATGAGATCCCTTACGGACCCGACGAAGCGTTTAGGGTGCTGGATCTCGGTGCCGGTACTGGTCTCTTGAGCGCGATGATCGCCCGGAAGTTTCCACTCTCCCACATTACGCTAGTGGACATTTCTATCGAGATGCTTCGGGTTGCCCGAAGGCGATTCGCGGACTCTCCGGGACGTTTCGAGCACCGGGTCATGGACTACGCTCGCACGCCGCTGCCGTCCGCCGTGCCAGGCTCGAAAATTGGCTACGACCTCGTGGTGTCCGCGCTCTCTATCCACCATCTCACGGACGGGGACAAAGAGGAGTTGTTCGGGAGAATCCATAGATCACTCGCTTTCGGCGGGGTTTTTATCAACGCGGACCAACGCCTCGGCGACACGCCGGATGAGGAAGCGGCGTACCAGAACTGGTGGCTTAGCCGGGTCCACGAAGTGGGCGTCGGTGAGAGTGAGTTCGCCGCAGCCTTGCAACGCATCCGGGCCGACAAGAACGCTACCCTGGAGGCGCAACTCGGCTGGATGGAAGAAGCTGGCTTCGAGAACGTCGCCTGTAAATACGAGAATGAACGGTTCGTGGTCTATGTGGGCCAAAAACCTAAACCGAGATTATCTATCGTACCTGACGAAAGGATGGATGCATGAGTACACCAAAGACCTTGATGGAGAAAGTCTGGGAGAAGCACGTTGTGAGGAGTGTGGAGGGTGAGCCGGACTTGCTCTACGTGGACTTGCATCTCGTTCATGAGGTGACCAGTCCGCAGGCGTTCGAGGGGCTCAGACTCGCGGATCGCAAAGTTCGTCGCCCGGACCTCACCTACGCCACGATGGACCACAACGTACCGACTACCGGGATCGGGCTTCCGATCAAGGACGAAGTCTCCGCCAAGCAGATGCAAGCCCTCGAAGAGAACTGCGCGGAGTTCGGCATCAAGCTGAACGAGTGGGGCTCCATAGGACAGGGCATCGTCCACATCATCGGGCCGGAGATGGGCCTGACCCAGCCGGGTCTCGTCATCGTCTGCGGCGACTCCCACACCGCCACTCACGGAGCGTTCGGCGCCCTCGCGTTTGGTATCGGGACCAGCGAGGTCGAGCACGTCCTCGCTACCCAGACACTTCCTCAGAGTCGTCCCAAAACGATGGCTGTGACCATCGAAGGCGAGCTTCCAGCCGATGTTACGGCTAAAGATCTCATGCTCGGCATTCTGAATAGGATCGGGACGGGCGGCGGCGTTGGACACGTCATCGAATATCGGGGGGAAGCTATTCGTTCGCTCTCGATGGAAGGTCGCATGACGATCTGCAACATGTCTATCGAAGGCGGTGCTCGCGCCGGTCTCATTGCCCCGGACGAGACGACTTTCGAGTACCTGGAAGGCCGCCCGCACGCGCCAGAGGGCGAAGACTGGGACGCGGCGCTCGCGGAGTGGAAGCAGCTCGCTACGGACGAGGGAGCCGAGTACGACAAGGAAGTGGTGATCCAGGCCGAGGAACTAACGCCCTACGTCTCGTGGGGGACGACCCCGGCTCAGACCGTTGCCTTGAGCGGCGAGGTGCCGGCGCCAACCAACGACGGCCACAAGCGAGCCTTGAAGTACATGGGCCTCCAAGCGGGGACGCCGATACGCGAGATCGAGGTGGATACGGTCTTCCTCGGCTCCTGCACCAATGCCCGCATCGAAGACCTGCGAGCCGCCGCCGCAGTCCTCGAAGGCCACAAGGTAAAAGAGGGCATCCGGGCGATGGTAGTCCCCGGCTCCATGCGCGTAAAACAGCAGGCTGAAGAAGAAGGATTAATGGACATCTTCGTCGAGGCTGGTTTCGATTGGCGCAATGCTGGTTGTTCGATGTGTCTGGGTATGAACCCGGATATCTTGCAGCCTGAGGAACGATGCGCGTCCACGTCGAATCGCAACTTCGAGGGTCGGCAGGGCAAGGGTGGCAGGACGCATCTCGTCAGTCCGGCGGTGGCGGCTGCGACGGCTGTAATGGGTCGGTTCGCGTCGCCAAGTGATCTCGGCGTAACAACGGAGGTGAAGTAGATGGAGGCAGTAAAGGCTGTAGAAGGAAAGGCGCTTCCGCTCGGCTGGGACGACGTGGATACCGATCAGATCGTCCCCTCCGACGCCCTCAAGCGCATCGAACGAACGGGCTTCGGGCAATTCCTGTTCTCAGCCTGGCGCGAAGACCCGGAGTTCGTCATGAACAAGCCCGAACACGAAGGAGCGGTAGTCCTGCTCGCGGGCCAAAATTTCGGTAGCGGTAGCAGCCGCGAACACGCGCCCTGGGCCATACAAGACTACGGATTCGGAGCGGTAGTCGCACCGTCTTTCGCCGACATCTTCAAGAACAACTGCGCCAAGATCGGGCTGCTGGCGGTGGAACTCTCCGAGGAATCCGTAGAGAAACTTCTGGAGATAACCCGCAAAGACCCCGACGCAAAGGTCACCGTGGACCTCGAAGGCCGCGTAGTAAAAGCCCCCGGTTTCGAGGAGCCCTTCGCCTTCGACAACTTCGCCCGCTACCGGCTAATGAACGGTCTCGACGACATCTCCATGACGCTCACCCACGAGGACGACCTCGCAGCATTCGAGCAGTCGCGCCCGAGTCATCTGCCGAGTGTGCTATAGGGATATTCAGGCTTCGTCGAAATAGTCCGAGTCTATACGTTTGATCTCGTAGGAAGACTCGACCGTAGCGCCGACGTTGTAGTCGATCATCAGGTTGGCAAGAGCCTCACCGTCGATCAGCACTACGCTGCTCTCTATGGAAGAGGCGTAGTCCCGAGCGTTCTTTGAGAAGTCCGATGTGGTTATGAAGATGCCTTTACGGGCTTTCTTTCCTAGAAGTGCGCCGACGAACTTTTGAATCTCCGGTCGACCCACTGTATTCTCCCAGCGTTTGGCCTGGACGTAGATCACATCCAAGCCCAAACGGTCCTCGTTGATTACGCCATCCACACTTTCGTCGCCGCTTCCACCGATAACTCTTCCGGCATCTTTTCTGGTGCCACCGTAGCCCATCGCCACCAGCACCTCTACAACCAATTTTTCGAAAAACCCCGGAGAACAGCCTTTGATCTGCTCTATTAGCTCCGTACCCAGATTGCGGCGAATCGTTCCGTAAGCAGTCTCTATAGACTCCACAGGAGTTTGTTCGTCTGCTTCATTCACGTCCGCTAACAGCTTCTTGTCAGTGGAAACTCCGTTTCTAGTTTTGAACTCAACGAACTCTTCGTAGCGTCTCAGAAACTTAGAGTCGATCGTCTCAGGGTTGTTCCCAAGAA
This sequence comes from Rubrobacteraceae bacterium, assembly GCA_041748475.1. GTDB lineage: Bacteria > Actinomycetota > Rubrobacteria > Rubrobacterales > Rubrobacteraceae > JACDDK01. Next base: position 6,034 of record JBGTDE010000180.1, read on the forward strand.
GCTCCATGCCACGATCCGTAATATTCAGATAACCCCTGCGGGAGCTTTCGATCAGCCCGGCCTTCTTCATGTAAGTGTTCGCCCAGCCCACTCGATTGTCAAAAGTTGGATACTTACCGCTTGGTAAGAGTTCCAGACGCTCCGAATTGGTTAAGCCAAAGTGAGTAGCCAAGTCCTCTACGGCCTCTCGGAAACGACGTTCTCGTCCGTCCGAGATGAGCCGAAGCAGTGGCAGCATGATGCTTTGGAAGTCGGGGATAGCCATGTAATCTAGCAGTTTACGTGACTATGTACTATGTCGCCAGAAATACAAAAAAGTTAGTGTAAATATGAAGGCCGGTGTAGGTAGTACAGGTGCAAGAAACAGCAAAGATACCTTAGTCTAACGCTGTCCAGCAGCGTCTAAAGCTTGGTGACGCGGACTTCGGCGCTGCCGGGCTCGACCAGGCCGATCTCCTGCGCCGCTGCCAGTGAGAGATCTATGTCCCGACCATCTATGTAAGGGCCGCGGTCGTTGATGACTACTTGCACGGACTCGCCGCCGCGGCTGACTTCTAGTTCCGTGCCGAGCGGCAAGGTTTTGTGCGCCGCAGTAAGCTTCTCCGGGTCGTATGGCTCCCCGGTAGCGGTCGCTTCTCCCGCGAAATCCCACCCATAATAGGATGCGACCATCGCCTCATCCTCGATAGACTCTTCGTCTGCCGGATCCACTTTCGCTGCTTCTGCAGGAGCCGAAACACTACCCGCCGCGGGACGAACCATACCGTCCAGCACCGTCTCATCCGAACTACCCGACCAGGCGAACGACGATGCGATGAACAGCACCGCTCCTACCAACAGAATACTCAGAGATTTTTCTAACCTATATAACACTGTATTCATATCCTCCATTGCGTCCACACCCCTGCCAAATGAGGCGAAACTATTCTAATAAGAGAACGTAACATATCGTAACGAGATTGC
>JBGTDE010000181.1:0-3410 GCA_041748475.1 Rubrobacteraceae bacterium
CGAGCATATCTGCGTCGCCGTCGTCGAGACCGAGGGGCACGAGCGTGACGAAGACCTCGAAGCCACGCTGATCGAGATGGCCCGCACCGCTCGCAACATCTTTCACGAAGGTCTGGACATCTTTCGGAATCGCGACATAGACCGCGCCCGCGATCTTCAAGCCACCGACGATAAAGTGGATTTGCTTTACTCGGAGGCTCTCAACTTGATCGCCAATCCCTCCGAACGCGGTGCCGGTAGCCCGGAGTGGCGGATGCGAGCGGCTCTGGTGGTCCACTACCTAGAACGCATTGCGGACCACGGGGTGGATATCGGAGGCCGCACGGTCTTCCTAATCACAGGTGAACGCATAGAGAATGCTATGCAACAATACCTGAAGCGTGATCTCGGACCCACTGACGAGTAACGGCGGCAAATGCTCCATCCAATAACAGCAAAAATCTTCTCATAGAGCCGAATAAGGGCCGTATTTCTGACTAATATCAGGATACCCGACCTGTTCTGTCTGGTATCATTTGGGACAGTGGTTACATCAAGAGCGGGTGAATTTCGATTTGAGACTTACACAGAAGAGTAAATATGCCGTTCGGGCTTTGATGGAATTGGCGTTGGGCGAATGCGGCTCCACAATGGGAGTCGCGGAGATCGCGCGTCGACAGAGAATTCCGGAGCGCTTCCTGGAGCAAATCTTCGGCGACCTTCGACGGGCGGACGTACTAACCAGCCGTCGGGGAGCCCACGGGGGTTACTGTTTCGCCATGCCTACCGAGGAAGTCACGGTGCTGGATATTGTGGAGATTTTGGATGGTGAGATCCGGCCTGCCCGTTGCTCGGCTGGCGGTGTCTGCTACATTGCCGAAGCCCCGCTCTGCGCTACCAGTAAGATCTGGGACGAAGCCCGAATAGCCCTCGAAGGTGTCTTCGGACGCTACAGCATCGCCCAACTCGCCGATGAGGAACGCGAACGCCGAACCGCGCACCGCGACCGCGAAACCACACCTTCTCTAAACTAACCCTCTGAGAAACCTAGAAAAACACCTCCAGGGCCGAACGCGCCTGATCGTCTCCAAAGTGAGCGTCGGAAGAGAAACTTATCTCATCACGCACCCCGCCCACGCCGATGCTCTCATAGACGAGGCGGAGTTCGAGAAGGACGAGCGCCTGCCGTACTGGGCGGACCTGTGGCCGAGCGCCATCGCCCTTGCCCGGTGGCTCTCTGGGAGAGATCTAGCTGGGAAACGAGTCCTCGAACTCGGTTGTGGATTGGGGCTGCCGTCGATAATCTCGCTCTCGCGAGGAGCTGAGGTCGTTGTAACGGATCAGTACCAGGCCGCTATGGACTTCGCCGTTTTCAACGCCCGCGAGAACGAGGGGCGGGAGCCGGAGGCTTTCATGCTCGACTGGGATCGTCCAGAGATTGACGGGCTTGGGCTTTTTGACCTCGTGATCGGGGCTGACATCATTTACGAAGCCTACGACGCTATAGCGCTAGGAAATCTCGTGCCGAAGCTCCTCTCGCCTGGCGGAGAGGCGGTCTTCGCGGACCCGAAACGCAACACGGCGATGGTCTTCGTGCACGGGATGGAAGAGCACGGCTTTCGGGAGACTTCAGAGGATATTTCGGTCGAACAGCCGGAATCGACGGTTGAGGTGAGGGTTCATCGGCTGCGGAATTAGCTCTTTGGTGGCTGTTATAATTCTGCTCTAATGCTTCTGGAATCACTAAACCCAACGCAACTAGATGCCGTCAAGCACACGGAGGGACCGCTTCTCATCCTGGCCGGTGCCGGAAGCGGCAAGACACGGGTACTCACACATCGCATCGCTTATCTTCTGGAACAAGGTCTCGCGGGACCGGATGAGATATTGGCGATCACGTTTACCAACAAGGCCGCTCGGGAGATGAAGGACCGCGTGGCACTACTCGTCGGCCCGGACTCACGCAAGATGTGGGTCTCTACCTTCCACGCCTTCTGCACCCGAATTTTGCGCGCTCACGCTGAGAAACTCGGCTACAAGCGCGAATTCACTATCTACGACGGTGGGGATCAAGTACGGTTGGTGAAACGCTGCATCATCGAACTCGGCAAAGACCCGAAGCGCTTCAACCCCCGCTCGTTTCAATCCCAGATAAGCGACGCGAAAAACAAACTAATGAGCGCGGACGACTACCTGCGAGCGACCGAGGGCTACATCGCCGAGAACGTCGCGGAGGTCTACAGTCTGTATCAAGAACGTCTCTACGAGAACAACGCGATGGACTTCGATGACCTCATAATGCAGACCGTGGCACTCGTCGAACTCTTCCCGGAAGTGCGCGAACGTTTCCAGACACGCTTCAAATATATCCACGTGGACGAGTACCAGGACACCAACCACGCCCAGTACCGCCTCGTCAATATTCTGGCTGCCGAACATCGTAACTTATGTGTCGTTGGAGACGATGATCAGTCAGTGTATAGCTGGCGCGGAGCTGATATTCAAAACATTCTGGACTTCGAGGAGGACTATCCGGAGGCCGGAGTCGTGAAGTTGGAGCAGAACTATCGGTCGACGCAGACGATTCTCTCGGCGGCGAACGCGGTGGTGTCGAATAATGCTTCGCGTAAGCGGAAGGAGCTTTGGACGGCGGGGGGTGAGGGAGAGCGCATCCGGGTCTTTACGGCGGCGGATGAGTACGCCGAGGCGCGGTTCGTGGTCTCGGAGATAGAGCGGCTGATGGAGTCCGGGAGCTCGCCGCGGGACGTGGCGGTGTTCTATCGGACGAACGCTCAGAGTCGTGCGTTGGAGGATGTGCTGGTTCGAGAGGGAGTTCCGTATCAGATCGTTGGCGGGGTCAGGTTCTATGAGCGGGCGGAGATAAAGGACGCAATGGCGTATCTCGCGGTGATCGTCAATCCGGCAGATTCAGCGTCGCTGGAGCGGATCATCAACGTCCCAAAACGCGGGCTCGGTGCGACTTCGGTTGGCAAGCTTCAGCAGTACGCCCGTCACAACGGCATCTCTTTGTTCGAGGCGCTCGGTGAGACGGACGAGTTGGATCTCACGGGAGCGGCGAAGAAGGCTTGTCGGTCGGTGTGGGAGTTGTTTGATGGGTGGCGGGTGGCGGGACAAGAGGTGCCACCGGCGGATATGATCTCCGCTGTCCTCGACGAGTCGGGGTATCGCAAAGAACTCGAAGCTGAAGCAACGGTGGAGGCCGAATCTCGCCTCGAAAACCTCGAAGAGCTTATAAACGCCGCCCGCGAGTACGAGAGCGTCGAGCCTGAAGCTACGCTAGACGGCTTCTTGCAGGAGCAAGCGCTGTATTCGGAGGCGGATAAGACAGCGACAGAGGGACGTATCACCCTGATGACGCTGCACAACGCGAAGGGTTTGGAATATCCGCACGTCTTTATCGTGGGGATGGA
>JBGTDE010000182.1:0-22602 GCA_041748475.1 Rubrobacteraceae bacterium
TTTACAGGAGAAAATAGCGCGGGCGAATAGTGTTAGAGCTTTGGCTCGGGCCAGGGGGTTTCCGGCTAGGCCAGTTAGGGGGAGTTTGTGGAGGCGGTACCCGGCTTCCGGAGCGAGGCGAGATTCTATGCCTGATTCAGAGCCGATGAATTCCACGGTCGCGCCTCGGGAACGGAGGCTATCGGCCACGCATAGCGCGGGGATCGCGTGTCCGCCGGTACCGCCTCCGGCTATTAGTATCCGTTGGTTTTCGTCGTTTTGAGGGAGAGACTCCATGCGCTCGTTCACCGTCCTTCGCAATTCTGTAGAGGGCTCCGGTTGCGGCGAAGCAGACGATCAGGCTGGATCCCCCATAGCTCAAGAAGGGCAGCGTCATACCCGCTAGAGGTAGAACGCCCATCGCCGCTCCGATGTTGAAAGTCGCCTGAACGGCGAACATCGTCGAGAAGCCGGCGGCCACGCACCGGGCGAGTACGGTTGGGGCGGCTAGAGATATGCGAAACCCGGAGAGAACGAGGTAGCAGAAAGCCAGGATCACGCCGATCATCCCGAGAAGGCCCAACTCTTCGGCCACGAGCGCGAACATCATGTCGGTCCCGATCTCCGGCACCGTCGGCCCCTGGGCTCCGGCTCCGGCCCCAGCTCCAAAGAATCCACCGGATTTTATAGCCACTAAAGACTGCACAATCTGATAACCGTCGCCATCCGCTTGGGCCCAGGGATCGAGAAAAACGGCGAACCTCGCTCGCCGGTAAGGCTCGGCCAGCATGACAAGAACCAACGCTAAAAATCCAACCGCACCCGATAAGAGCAGCGGCTTGGTAGCTAACTCCGAGGCCCAAAGAGCCCCGGCGACCCCGGCGAGTAACACGACCGAAGTCCCAAAATCCGGCTCCAGCAAGACCAGCAAAAACAACGCGCCGACTGCGGCGAGCGATCTTAGAGGAAGACCCGAACCAGGTGGCAGCCGCGAGACCGCGCACGCCGTAACCAGCACCGCGACGAGTTTGGCGAACTCCGCCGGTTGCAAGCTCAGAGGACCGAGATCGAACCATCGCCGCGCTCCACCGACTTCCTTCCCCACACCGGGTATCAAGACAAACACCAAGACCACAACTATCAGGAAATACAGCGCGGGTGCGGCTTTCCGCCAAGACGTATATTGAAGGCGGCTCACAACGACGAACGTTCCGAGGCCCAAAGCCAGGTGTAGGAGCCGGATCCCAAGGTACGTGGCATCGTATTCCCGGTAGGTGGCGGAGTAGATCATCACGAGCCCCAGCAGCGACAAGCCGACAGAGACGAGAACGATATTCGCCCGTGTTAGCGTCATCGCGCAATGGCGTCCCCGCCAACGGAGCGGACAATCCGGGCGAACTCCTCACCGCGCTCGGCGTATCCAGCGAACTGGTCGAAGCTCGCGCATCCCGGAGAGAGCAGCACCACGTCTCCGCTGTGCGCCTGATCCCGGGCCGCCTCAATCGCAGAATGGAGATCCTGCTGGAGCAAAACTCGCTCTCCATCCCACTGCTCGCGAAGGAATTCCGCCAACTGAGGCCCAGCTTCGCCCTGACAAACGACAGCCCGACACCGTTCGAGCAAAGGAAGGATCTCCGAGAAATCCGTCTCCTTCTCGGAGCCACCCAGGATCAGGACAACCGGCTGCTCGAAGCTCCCAAGCGCGGCGGCGACCGCGGCAGGGTTCGTAGCTTTGGAATCGTCGACAAAAATCACGCCAGCAGAATCCGAGACTAGCTCCATCCGATGCGGCTTCATCCGGTAGCTCCTCAACGCGGCACCGATGTCTTCGAAAGATATGCCCAGCCGACGAACTGCCGCCGATGCGAACAGAGCATTCTCGTAATTGTGACGACCTGCGAATAGGAGATCCCGAACCTTGACCAGCGGCGTTCCCGCCAAAATCAAGCGGCCATCGACAACGGCGGTGTCGGACGCGCCGATCACGGTCTTTTCAGCCTGCACTGTAGCTTCCGCACCGATTGAGTCAGACGCGCTCACGAGGGCAATATCCTGCGAGCCTTGACCAGCGAAGACCCTTAACTTGTCGGACACGTATTCCTCGAAGGAGGTGTGCCAATTCAGGTGATCTGGCCGGACGTTCAACAGCGCGGCGACTTCGAAACCGGGCTCGGTCATATAGTGAAGATGGAACGATGAGATCTCCAAAACCAAGAGTCCCGACCCTTCGACTTCCTCCAGACATCCCGTCAGAGCCCGCCAAGAGTTTCCAGCGACCGTGTGGGGCACGCCAGAAATCTTCAGGATATGCTGGATCATGTCGACCACCGTGGTCTTGCCGTTGGTCCCCGTTACAGCGACCGTCGGTATGCCGCCGAGCAATTCGAGCCCAAGCCCGACCTCGGAGATTACCGGAATGCCTCGCGATTCAGCCTCCACGAGCACCGGATCGGCTGGCCTGATGCCGGGACTTACAACCACTCGATCCACGTTATCCAAAATTTCCGGCCCAACGCCGAGGCGACCTTCTATATTTAGAGATTCCAGGCTGGCGCGTAGCGTTTCGGAGTCGTTCGAGTCGGCTACGGAGATTGTCTCTCCTCTATGTAGGAGGGCTTTGGTGGCGGCGATGCCGGATTCGCCTAATCCGTAGACTAAGGTTCTCATAGGTTGTAGAGGTAGAAATAGTAAAGGACAAATCCGGCGGCGGCGAAAGCGGACTGAAGGATCCAGAACCGAACCACGATCTTGTTCTCTTCCCAGCCGCTCATCTCGAAGTGGTGGTGTATCGGCGCCATCTTGAAAACCCGGCGCTTGCGACCGCTCAACCGCCACACTCCATATTGGATGATGACGGAGAGCGCCTCTATAACGAAGAGACCGCCAATAATTGGAAGTAGCATCTCGGTCTTGGTGAACACTGCCGCCGCAGCAAGAACCCCGCCGATGGCGAGTGAACCAGTGTCGCCCATAAACACCTCCGCCGGATGCGCGTTGAACCACAAGAAACCTATGATCGCACCGACCATAGCCCCGCAGATTATCGCCACATCATACTGGCGTTCGAGGAACGCAATGGCTGTGTACGTCAACAGTGCGATGCCACCGGCTCCGGCGGCCAGTCCGTCGAGACCGTCCGTAAGGTTCACGGCGTTGGTAGTACCTGCAATCACCAGCAGCAGAAAGACACTATAAAGCGCGACACCAACCACCCCCGGCCCGAGCACCAGATTTTGGTCTATCCCTGGCACGATGATGTTCTGCGTGATCCCGACGTAGTGCAGGGCCAAAACATCCGCGACAACAACCGTCAGAGTCAGTAATCCAAACTTGTAACGAGCGCTCAAACCCTCGCTACGGCGATTGGAGATCTTCTGCCAGTCGTCGTACAACCCACCTCCCGCCACCGAACCACCCAGAAGCAACGTCGTGAGTGTCGCTACATTCCCGAAACGGCCCACGACCACCAACGCCGCCAACAGACCGACCAACATCACGACCCCGCCCATCGTAGGGGTGCCGGATTTGATCAGGTGCGTCTGCGGCCCTTCCTCACGCACAAACTGCCCAAATTTCTTATTTTGCAGGAAAAGTATGAACTTCGATCCCAGCGCTACCGTTACCAGAAACGATACCGCAGCAGCAAGTACAACGCTAAACAAGAGCTAACCTCTCCCTCAACTTACGGGTCAGAATATCGAGCTTAACCCCTCTCGAACCCTTGACTATAACGTAGTCACCCGGCTGCAGTGCTTCCTCCAACGCATCAGCGGCTTCTTCAGCGTTAGAGTGGGTCGACGAATCGCCCGAGAAAGCCTCAGCGTACCAGCGAGCTTCATCTCCGACGCAGAGAAGCAGATCCACCCCGACTTCATCGGAGAGTGCGCCTATCTCCCGATGGTATTCCCGCGCCCCGCCACCGAGTTCGAACATCCCTCCGAACACCGCCACGAGCCTCCGACCCTGACTTTCGGCATGTGTCGCGCCATAGCGCAATACAGCGGACATCGCCACCGGCGAGGCATTATACGAGTCATCGTAGACAACGATATCGTCCCGCAACTTATAGACCTCTCCGCGAAGGCCCGTGCGCTTCAGGCGAGCGAGTCCAGCGGCGCACTCCTCTAGTGAAAGGCCCAAAGTCAGCGCACCACCAATCGCTCCCAGCAACGGCGATATCAGATGTGTCCCAAAAGCCGGCGTCCGCACCTCAGCAGACTTCTCTCCATAGTTGACCGTAAAGCGAAGGCCGTCTTCGCGCTCTTCGACCTCCGCCGCCCACAGGTCTGCCTCGCCATCTCCAGTGAAGGCGATACTCTTTCCAAAGCTCCGTCCCGCACCACGCGCCGCATCCGGAACGTCGTTCGGGTAGACGAACGCACCATCTTTCGGCAGACACATCGCCAACTCACCTTTAGCCGCCGCGAGGTCTTCGATGGAGCCGAAGGAATCCAGATGTACCGGCGCAATCGCAGTGAGAATACCGATGCCCGGGGGAGCCACGCCGCACAAGTGCTTGATGTCGCCCGCGTGGGTCGCTCCCATCTCAAGGACCAATATCTCCGTGGCTTCTGGGGCGGCCAAGACCGTGAGAGGAAGTCCGATCTCATTGTTGAAGTTCCCCTCCGTCGCCGAAACCCGCTTCCCAGCAAATCGCAGAATAGTAGCGAGCGCGTCTTTGGTGGTCGTTTTCCCCACGCTGCCGGTGATTCCCACCACAAGCGGAGAATTGTCCGCTTCGAGGTTCCAGCGGGCTAGTTTGGCGAGTGCGGACTGGGGCTCGTCGACAACCAGCGTTGGCACGTCGAGAGGTTGGCTCGCTACGGTAGCGGACGCACCTCGTTCGTTTGCATGGGAGGCGTAATCCATGCCATCGGTCTCTCCGGTTAGGGCGAAGAACAAGTCTCCGTCGCGCACCGTTCGAGAGTCCACGTTCACGCCAGTTACCAGGGTGTCGCCGTCGCCACCGACGAGTTTTGCCTCGATTACCGAGGCGATCTGCGCGAGGGTCGCCTGTCTCATTCTGTTGAGCTCGCGTTGTCGTCCGGTCGGACGTTAAAGTACTTGAGGGTAAATTCCGTGACTTCGGCGAAGGCAGGCGCCGCGACTCGTTCGCCCCAGATAGAAGTCTGGGGTTCGTCCACCACGATCAGAGTGACATACTCCGGGTCGCTGGCGGGAGCGAATCCTATAAAGGATGCGGTGTATTCGTCACCGTAGGTTCCGGTGGCAGGATCTACTTTCTGAGAGGTGCCGGTCTTACCGGCCACTGTGTAACCGGGGATTTGGGCGTGAGTACCCGTACCCTTCTCTACTACGCTCTGAAGCATTCCGCGCACTATACCGGAGGTCTCTTCGCTTATCACACGGTCGCCAGACGCTGAGGTACCGGCGGTCTCCGTTATTCGGGGATCGACTGTGAGGCCGCCGTTGGCTAGCGTGGCGTAGGCGGTAGTCAGTTGGATCGGGGTTACGGATATCCCCTGTCCTATAGGGATGTTTCCGATAGAGGAGCCACTCCATTCCTCAAAGCTCGGTGAGTTCCCGGCGTTCTCGCCCCAGAGGTCGATGCCGGTCTTTTCACCGAAACCGAAGCTCTTGGAATATTCGTCCACCTTCTCTCCGCCGAGTTCTTGGGCGATTTGGATGGTTCCGACATTGCTCGACTTTTCCAGGATGTCCTGCGGGTACATGGTCTCGACCTCATGCGGCACCGAATCGTTCACGACTCGGTCGGCGACGAGGATGTTGTCCGGCACAGTGAAAGCATCGTCCGGTGACACAGCACCTTCTTCCAGAGCGGCGGCGACCGTAAATGGCTTGAATGTTGAGCCGGGCTCATAAGGGTCCGTGAGCACCCGATCCCTCTGAAGCTCGGCATCGGTTGAGGAATAGTCGGCGTTGTCATAGCCGGGAGAATTCGCGAGAGCCACTACCGAACCATCGTCGACACGCATCACGATCCCGAGGGCATTCTTGGCCTCGAAATCATTCATCGCGCTCGACAGCGAGTTTTCGAGTTGCTGCTGAACGGCTACATCTATGGTGGTTTTCACGTCGTCACCCGCGCTCAGTATTCCGTTGTAGCGAGCTTCCACTCCACCAAACGACTCCTCGTAGTCCCCGAGATGGCCGACCACGGGGCTTGCTAAGGCTCCGTCAGGGTAGACACGCTCGGCGACGCGGGTCGAGTCTATTCCGGGGAGGCCGAGTTCCATAACACTCGCCGCTGATTCCGGGTCCACAGTTGCTACGACGCTGTATCCACCCGGCTTTCCTTGTTCGTCCGGCTTGCGAAGCGCGGCCTCTATCTTGGCGAAACTTAGGCCGGACGATGCGCCGATTTCGTCGTGCAGAGTGCGTGCTGTCTCGGAGGGATCTTCGATCTGGTACGGCGTAGCGATGATTTTGCGGGCTTCGAGGCTCGTGGCGAGTTTGCGACCGTCGGCGCTGAGGATGTCTCCCCGCTTGACGAAGGTTTGCTGAGCGAGGCGCGTTACTCCAGGTTCGCTAGCGACCGCGTAGCGTGATGCTTCGCTGAGGCTCAAGTACGCTGCCCGCGCTCCGAGAAGTACGCCCGCTACCGCCACGACTAGCATGAACGCTTGGATCCTCCCTCGTCCGATGGCGGGTTGAGGGTCGGAGACACGTGAATGACCACCAACGGCAGACCGGCGAGCGCGATGGCTGGCGAACGGCACAACCGTCCTCGAGCGTCGCGTGTTATTCTGAGCCTTCCGCGACTCCCCGGTCCGGTTTTTGTGCTTCATCCTCCCCATCCTTACCGTAGACTTTCAAATCATTGCTTGCGGGTTCCCGCATCTGGAGTTCGTCACTGGCTAGTGGTCGGATCCTCCCCGGAGCCGATAGCTTCGCCACCTCGATGTCGAGCCGCTCTTGTTCGGCTTGAGCATTGTCGGCTCGTTCCTGGAGAGTCGCCGCCCGATCACCGAAGTCCGCCGCGACTGTGTGTAGATATACGCTCCCCAGCATCAGCAGCACCGGCAGCAGGATCAAAACCATCACCTTGCGCCGTCGCAGAACTTCCTTCCGGGAACGACCCGTCGAACGCTTGGGAGATCCATCCGGCGGACGCCCAGGACGCTCCACCGGACGCGGAACCTGCGGCAATGCGTATCGAACGGTGTTCCGATCCCACCTCGGAGCAGCCATCAGCTATCCCTCAAAGCGTCCGCGAGCGGCTCCTCCGTCCGAACCGCGCTCCTGAGCCTCGCCGAACCGCTGCGAGGATTGGACTCCAATTCGACCGCCGTCGGGGTCAGGACTTTGCCCTTTCGGAAGATCGGAGCCTCACCGCACACACAGACCGGAACCTCCGGCGGGCAGATACAGCGTCCCGCCCGATCCGCTATGAACCTTTTTACCAATCGGTCCTCGCCGGAATGAAACGTGATCGCCACGAGTCGACCGCCGGGTTTGAGCAACCGCTCCACGGCACCGAGAGCCCTCATCAACCCGCCAAGTTCATCATTCAGATACATCCGCACCGCCTGGAAGACACGCCGAGAAGGATTGCCTCGCCGCTTCGTCCAACCCAGAGCGTCGCGAACGGTCTCCGAGAGATCCAGAGTCGTAGACAACGGACGCCGACGCAGAATCTCCCCAGCCACTCGCCGCGCCTCGCCACGAGAAACATCCCCGAACTCGGATAGCACGGCAGAGATCTCAATCTCGGTGGCCGAGTTCAAAAACGCCGCCGCCGACTTCCCGCTGTTGGGGTCCATCCGCATGTCCAGCGGGCCTTCGTTGACGTAGCTGAAGCCTCGCTCCGACGCATCTATCTGAAAGCTAGATAGACCGAGATCGAAGAGGATCCCATCCACTAACTCTCCGTCTTCGACCATCCGGCGCAGCACATCCTCGTACGTTCCCTGCTTGAAATCGAAGCGTTCGTCGGAGGCGAGATCCCGAATCCGCTCAACAGCTTCCGGATCGCGGTCGATGCCAACCAATCGCCCACCGGTCCCGATCTCTTCGAGAATCCGCCGGGAGTGACCACCGCCGCCGAACGTCGCATCCACAAAGGTATCGCCTTGGGCCGGACGCAGAGCCTCTACAGCTTCCTCTAGCATCACCGGATAATGACCCACCGTCATCACCCGCCAAAGTCCCGACCCGCGAACTCCTCGACAATCTCTGAGAAGGAATCATCGGCCTCACCGAGATACCTGTTCCACTCTGTGGTGTCCCAGATCTCCAACCTGTCATCGACCCCCGTGATCGTCACGTCCTTACTGAGCCCCGCGTATCGGGCGAGCTTCGAAGGCAACAAAACTCGACCCTGACGATCCAACGTCGCCTCGAATGCCATCGAGAAGAACATACGTGAGAGCTGCCTTCCCTTTGCCGTGAGATCCGCGTTGGCCTTGATGTTCGCCTTGAATGAAGCCCACTCCTCCGGCGGGAAAGCGAAGAGGCAGCGATCCACGCCCTTCGTCACAACGATGCCCCCGTCGAAATATCCGCGGAGTCGGGAAGGTAGAGTCAACCGCCCTTTCTCATCCAGACTGTGCTCGTACTCTCCTAAAAGAGCCAGGATTACTTCCTCCCATTACACTCCACTTTGACCCACGGCTTCGCAAATTCTCACATATAGCAGGTAAAACCGCAACGCAGCTCACTTCACTCGTGCCTCCAAAACCCCAAATAAGCGTGAAATCGGCCTCCTATCCCTATACCCCAGGGCATAGGTTCCCTACTGAAATACTGATTTTACGGTCTATTTAGCAGAGTTGTCGGCTGTGCGGGATGGTAGCTATTTGGTATATGTGGGGTATCGATTGACCGATAGGCTAGATGTTGGGGATAGAAGAATTAGTTGATGAAAACGAGGGGCTTTTGCCTGAATCCGGCATTTTTTCGCAAATCGTTCAAGTTGATCTGTGCAATGAAGGGTGATTTCCGGTGGGCCCACCAGGACTCGAACCTGGGACCGTCCGATTATGAGTCGGATGCTCTAACCAACTGAGCTATAGGCCCGCGCACGGTACCGGACGTTGTCCGGTGGCTCCTCTGGTAGGACTCGAACCTACAACCCTTCGATTAACAGTCGAATGCTCTGCCGATTGAGCTACAGAGGAATGCTATCAACACCAAGTATAAAGGCGCGAGGGTCCGGCTTCAAGAAGGTTCGGAGGTTACGGAGCGCAAGGCTACTTCCAGGCCGCGTATCCGCAGCTGCAGGACATCTTTCTCGTCGTAGTCCGCAGTATCGCGCTTGGCGCGTTGGCGGCTCAGGATCGCTAGACGCAACCAAGTCTCTCGCAGCGCGGTCTCCGAGGGATACAGTCGCTCTCCTTCGGCAGAGAGAGCGGCTACGAGATCCATGAGCGGGCGAACGCGCTCATCGCCCAGGAAGCCCGCCAGGTCATCGCCGGGATAATCTTTGAGCACCGTAAAGAGCTGCCGTTGGTCGTCGTTCGCGAAGTCCTCGGGAGTGAGGTGTAGTGGTTCTTGAAGCGTGGGTGCGTAGACCCCGTCTTTGAGGGGGGTAGCAGCGAGGTCTGGGCGAGACAGAATCAGAGCCAGCAACTCGCGGCCCGCTTGCAAATGCGGATTGGATGGCGCGGGACGGCTGCGTCGGGTCTCCGAGCCCGTTCCTTGCGGAGCCAAGCTGGCGTTCTTGAAGACCTCAGGGCCGACACCAAGAGCCTCGGTCGCTATGCGGACAGCCTCACGGTGAAGGACGGGATCGGAAATCTCACGCACGAGCTGGCGGATCTCGGGTACAGCTCGGGACCGATCCATCGCTTCCGCCCCCCGCGTGCGCTCCACGATACGTCGGATACCATACTCCAATATAGGCATTGCGTCACCGAGTAACACTTCGAATTCTTCTGGCGAATGTTCGAGCAACCAGTCCGCCGGATCTTCGGACAACCTCAATACACGAAGGTCCAACTTAAGCTCTGAAGCTGTCGCGGCGGCCCGTTCGATAGCCTTCTCTCCCGCCGCATCTGGGTCGAAGAGAACGTAGATCTTGTCAGCGTATCCACTCAATGTACGCAAGTGCGCCGGTGTCGTGGCCGTACCGAGCGTCGCCACAGCGTTCTTTATGCCCGCCTGATACAGCATCAGGACATCGGTGTAGCCCTCGACTACCAGAGCGGCACGCTGCTTACGGATGGCTTCGGTAACCTGGGGAAAACCGTACAGCAAATCTCGCTTGGCGAAGATTTCGGTCTCCGGAGTATTCAGGTATTTGGGATGATCGTCGCCCATGGCGCGGGCTCCAAAGCCGACCATCCTGCCTCGCCGGTCGGAGATCGGGAACGTGATCCTCCCGGCGAACCGCTCCCGCCCACCCGATGACAACAACCCAGCCGCATCCAACGTCGAGCGATCCAACCCAAACTTCCGAGCAACCGCCGCAAAACCGGAATTCCCCCGGGGCGGCGCGGCTCCCAGTCGAAATTCTTCTATAGTAGAATCGTCCAATCCACGCTCTTCGAGGTATTTTCGGGCGGCGGCGGCATCGGCATTTTGAGAACGTAGCAGGTACTTATGATAGTAGATGGCGGCGGCGGCGAGGGCTTTATGGATATTGCGGCGGCGTTCATTTTTCTTGCGGGCCTCTTCGGAGTCGGCGGCGGATCCTTCGTACTCCAGTTCGATCCCCGAACGTTCGGCGAGGTGCGTGACCGCATCTACGAATGAGAGGGACTTTAGTTCGGTGACGAGTTTGATCGCATCGCCTCCCCTCTGGCATCCGAAGCAATAATAGAATCCTTGATCCGGAGACACACTGAAAGACGGTGTTTTCTCATCGTGGTCGGGGTAGGGGCAGAGACCGCCGAAGCGAGCTCCCTGGCGTTTGAGTGCGGTGAACTCCGAGGCAACCTCGACAATGTTGGCATTCTCGCGAACAGCCTCGATACTGCGCTGCGAGATCCTCACTGGTTCATCAACGCCTCGGGCGTTATCCAGTTGTCCAAAGATTTGTGGTTAATGGTGGTCCCCATCGAAGGTAATGTTACTCTACGAAGCGTGAATGTCTCGACCGATTTCAAAGGGGCTCCAAAGACCGGGTACGCGGATCTGCCGCCAGGCGTGGATTTTGAGCCAAAGGATGAGCCGCTGAGGCGCGACATCAACTTGCTCGGACGGCTCCTCGGGGAAGTCCTCGTCGAGCAAGAGGGACGAGGCATGTTTGGAGAAGAAGAGGAGCTGCGGCTACTGTGCCGCCGCTTGCGCTTCGACTACGACCCGGAGCTGGAAGAGAGACTACGGCAACGCATAGAGCGCATGAGCCCGGTGGAGCTTCAAAGGATCGTGCGGGCCTTCTCGGTCTATTTCCAACTGGTGAACATAGCGGAACGCTACCATCGCATACGGCGGCGGCGGCATTACGAATCATCGCCTGACGGCCCGCCGCAACGCGCGTCGTTGGCTAGCACGATCTCAAAGCTCAAGGATGACGGCATGAAACCCGACAAGCTTGGAGAGTTGCTCAAAGAGATAAGCGTTGGTCTTGTGTTGACCGCGCATCCAACCGAGGCTATGAGGAGGAGCGTGCGGGAGCGTCACGTCCGGATTGGGAACCTGCTCGAAGATCTGGACGCGACAACACCCACGTGGAAAGAGCGGAGGCGGTTCGAGGAGCAACTATTCGAAGAAGTGACCGTACTCTGGCAGACAGACGAGTTGCGGGTTCGGAGGCCCGAGGTGGAGGGTGAGATCAACCGCACGCTGTTGTTCTTCGAGAACCCTCTTATCTCGGCCACCCTCGAAGTCTATCGGGAGCTTGAGGACGAGCTTTCCCGACAATTCCCCGACGACACGCCCGCTCTCGGTCGCGTGCTGGAGTTTGGGTCGTGGGTTGGAGGGGATCAGGACGGGAACCCGTACGTGAAACCCGAGACGCTCTCAACCGCCCTGGATCTGCATCGAACCTTGATCTTCAAACGACATCTGGCTTCGGCGACGACTCTCGCGGCGCACCTGAGCCAGTCCACAAAATTGAGCGAGGTCTCCGAGGAACTTCGCCACTCCCTTGACGAGGATGCCTCCCTGCTCCCCGAAGAAGCCAAGCGCCAAGAGGAGACCGACCCGAACGAACTTTATCGGCACAAGATGCTCTTTATCGCCGAACGCTTGAGGCACACGTTAGCATCCCCGGCTTCCAGTGAGGCTTACAAAGCCGCGACGGATTTGCTGGGCGACCTGTGTCTCGTACACCGCAGTCTGACGCGCTATGGCGGCGAACGTGTGGCGCGAGGCGCGTTGCGGGACCTCATCCGTCAGGTCGAGATCTTCGGGTTCCATCTAGCAAAACTCGATGTACGCCAGGACAGTTCTCGAATATTGGATGCCGTCTCCGAGTTGATCGAATTCAAGACGGGCGACGACCCACGTAAAATGGAGGAAGAAGATCGGGCGAAGCTTCTACG
This sequence comes from Rubrobacteraceae bacterium, assembly GCA_041748475.1. Lineage (GTDB taxonomy): Bacteria > Actinomycetota > Rubrobacteria > Rubrobacterales > Rubrobacteraceae > JACDDK01. Next base: position 12,390 of record JBGTDE010000182.1, read on the forward strand.
TAAGCTCTTGAGGGAACCGAATCTGGATCTCCAAGAACCGTCTGAGGCCACTTCTGAGACGAGCGAGCTACTGGAGACCTTCGAGCGCATCCGGCAAGCGAAAGAAGATTTCTCTGAGATGCCCATAGAGGCGTTCGTCTTGAGCATGGCGCGACAGGCCAGCGACGTCCTCGGTGTTCAGCTTCTGGCTCGTCGGGCCGGTCTTCTGCAGGTGGATGATGACGGTAAATGCACTGAGAATCATCTGCGAGTCTCGCCGCTCTTCGAGACGGTTGACGATCTCGAACGCTCCCCAGAGGTTTTGAGCAGCTTATTGGAAGATTCGTTCTATCGCTCGACGCTAAAAAGTGGTGGAGATCTCCAGGAGATCATGCTTGGATACAGCGATTCCGGTAAGGACGCGGGGTACATTTCGAGTAACTGGACGTTGTACAAAGCGCAAGGTCTATTGAGCTACATAGCACACGAGCATGGTGTCAAACTCCGGCTGTTCCACGGGCGCGGTGGCAGTGCGGGACGCGGCGGTGGTCCCAGCTACGACGCGATCAAAGCCCAGCCGCCCGGCACTCTGGATGGCCGAATCCGTATAACCGAACAGGGCGAGGTCATCTCTTTCAAATACAGCATGCAGGGACTCGCTCGACGCAACCTGGATACTGTTCTCGCCGCCGTCCTTGAGGCAACTAATGAGCAGTCACCGCAAGCTCCCAAAGATTCGTGGCAGCAGGCTCTTGACGTCTTGGCCTCCAAGTCCCGCGAGTCTTACCGGGCGATGACCCACGAGGACGAGGACTTTCCACCCTTCTTCGCAGGAGCATCCCCCATCGAAGAGATCTCGCTCCTAAATATTGGAAGCCGACCAGCTCGCCGCGTGCAGTCGCCGGATGTCGAGAGCCTGCGGGCCATCCCCTGGATCTTCGCCTGGACTCAGAATCGTTTGCTGTTACCTTCCTGGTACGGTTCCGGGACAGCGTTTGCGAGCTATATGGAGGACGAGACCCAAGCTGCGACGTTGCGCGAGATGTATCGGGAGTGGCCGTTCTTTCGGACGCTTATTGGATTCATGCAGATGGCGCTTGCCAAGAGTGATCTGCGGATAGCGAAGACCTACACGAGCCTTGTGGCGGACGACGAAGTGCGTCGCCGGATGTGGGATCGAATCTCCGAGGAGCATCAGGCTTGCGTCACCGCGGTGCTGGACATCAGCGGCAACGAGAATCTTCTGGACGACAATCCGGTCTTGCAGAGGTCAATCCGGCTCCGTAATCCTTACGTGGATCCGCTTTCCTACATTCAGGTGAGCTTGCTGCGTCGACTGCGGGAACTTCCCGAGGAGGCTCCAGATCGCGCATACGCACTCAACACCCTGCTACTGACTATCTCGGGCATCTCTTCCGGGATGCTCAACACCGGCTGAGCCGATCCCGATCACTCTACGACGTTGTTCGAGGCGTGGCGGGTTCCTTGCGACCGTTCCCTTCAATCCTCATTGACTCTTCAAGCGACATTTTCCCATCTCCATCCAGAGTAACCGTCCAGTAGCTACGCTCAATACAACCCGCAAGACAGTCCCCGGAACCCTCCGAGAACACATAGGTCTTGGAACCCTTCTTCGAGCGTTGTTTCAGCTCGATATCGTCGCCGTCACCCCGGATACGGTTCGGTTCCGCATAACGAACCTCCTTGCTAACCGACTCTATCTCCCCGGCGAGGGACTCAGTATTGAGTGGACGCTCGAAGGTGAGCAGGAATATTTCCGGCGGATAGGTTCCATCAGTTGGCGAAGTCGCCTTCACCGCTTCGATGTTGTATTCAGCTAGTAAATCGTCCAGGCCCGAGTTGCCCGTCTCGACCTCGCCTTCCGACCACCCCTCACGCCACGATGCCTCCTCTGTCAGACCGACCAACAACTCGTTCAGAGCGAAAGTAGGACGGGCGTGTATCTCTTTCAGACGCGGGTACTCCTCACGGATGCTCCGAAGCTCGTCCTCGATCCTCTTGGTCTTCGCACTGGATATTTCAGGCTCCCGCGACTGGCGGGAAGCCAGCACGATCGCATCTTCAGAAACTCCTCTATCCATTTCGTCATCCGTCGACTCCATCGTCGTCTCCGATGATTTTTCGGCCACGGTCTCTGGTGAAGTGGAGGCTTTCTTGCTACCAGCGGCTTTTTTGTCCTCTTCCGTGGCTGTCCCGCCACATCCGACTGACAGGATCAAGACGATCAGAATGGACAGCATTCCACCGTATTGGGCTCTCCGCATTAAAGTTTCCTCCTAGCCAAAATTTACGTCGCTTCTCGGCAAAAACAGCCTGCGATAAGTCGCCGTCGCGTATCGATCCGTCATTCCGGCTACGAAGTCTATGGTCTCTAGAACGGGATCCGGATCACTCGCCGCCCGCTCCTCAGAATGCTCCAGATAGTACTCGAACAACGCCGTCACAACCCCCGCTGCCTTCTCGCTCTCACGAGAACGTGGATTCCGATACACATTGGCGAACATCCAGGTTCGCAGCTCCATCAAGGCTTCGTAGACCTCGCCCGATAGCTTAATCTTACCTTCAGCCTTAGACATGAGGATCATATCCCGCACCAGCCTGTCTATCCTGTCACTCGTGTTTCCACCCAGTACCGAGAGCGGCTTTTTGGGGAGATCTTCCTGCAAAACCACGCCTGCCCTCAGTGCATCGTCCACATCGTGGTTGACATAGGCTATGCGATCCGCAATCCGCACTATCTCCCCTTCCCGAGTAAAAGGATAACCTTTCCCTGAATGGTTAAGTATCCCATCTCTAACCTCGTAGGTGAGGTTTAGTCCTTCACCGTCTTTCTCAAGATGATCCACGACTCTGAGGGAGTGTTGGTTATGGCGGAAGTTTCGTCCAAGAGGCGCGAGGACGCGAGCGATAGCTTCTTCACCAGTGTGGCCAAAGGGCGTATGGCCGAGGTCGTGGCCGAGTGCGATGGCTTCGGTCAGGTCTTCGTTCAGGTCCAGGGCACGGGCGATGGTGCGGGAGATCTGCATCATCTCCAGCGTGTGGGTTAAGCGGGTCCGGTAGTGGTCACCGTCGGGCGAGATGAAAACTTGAGTTTTGTGCATCAGGCGGCGAAAGGCTTTAGCGTGGATGATGCGATCTCGGTCCCGTTGGAAAGGCATGCGAACATCGTCCGGTGGTTCGGGTCTCATACGTCCCGCGCTGCTCTCGCAGGCCCAGAGGCTCGCGCCGTCGGTCATGCCGGTCGAGCGCTGGCGTGGGAGGTTGACGCGCCGGGCGCGTGGGCGAAAAGGTGCGCCCGGACCACACGCCGGACGTTTTCGTCCAGACCGTCGGACGGGGCCGTTCGGATCTGGCTCTGGGACAACACGCCCAGGCGGGCGAGAGTAGCCGGTGCAAGCGGAAAAGAGTCGGTGGAAGCTGTCCGACAGCCATTGCACAAGACTCCGCCCATCGAGGGCGCGTAGTATGGGGTGCCCGAACTCTCCGGCGGAGACTCGCAGTTCAGGCAGGCATCTAGCTGCGGAGCGTAACCGGCGAGCGTGGAGAGCTTGAGTCCGAAGGATGCCTCCACGGCCACGAACCCGGAGTCTCGGCTTTCTAGTGAGTCTAGACCGTGATAGAGCACGTTGAAGATGCGGCGGTCGGGTTCGCCGCCCCCGGCGAAGGCTCGAACCGCTTTCACCATCCCGCCAGCCGCTTCAAAGCGCGGGAGATGCTCCCGGACGCTGTGGAAGCTGCGCAGGACTTCGGCCTGGGTTACGGTGTCCAGCGAGCGGCCAGCGTAGGCCTGGAAGTCCACGCAGGAGAGTGGTTCGAGGCGGGCTCCGAATCGGGAGCGGGTGCGTCTGATGCCTTTTGCTATGCCGGAGATCAGGCCCGCGTCCAGCGTGTAGAGATCCAGTATGCGGTCGGCTTCTCCGTAGCGGATCGAACGCAGAACTATCCCTTTACTCCTGTAGACCGCCATCCTCGGCCTCCTTCATGATGTCCACGCTCCCGCTCAACCCAAGCCGCGAAGCACCAGCGTTGAGAATGTCCAGCGCGTCCTGCAACGTCCGAATACCGCCGGAAGCTTTGACCGCGAGTCCTTCGGGGGCTTCCTCGCGCAGGATGGCGACATCGGCGGCGGTCGCGCCCATCGGGGCGAAGCCAGTCGAGGTTTTGATGAAATCCGCGCCGCTTGAGGCGACGATCTGGGTAGCGAGCTTCTTCATCTTATCGTTGAGGTAAGCGGTCTCAATGATGACCTTCACGACCACGTCGTTAAGGCCGTTGTTCATGGCGACGACGCTGACTTCCTGGTTGACGCTCGCTAGCTCCTCGGCGACGTAGTTGAAGTCCCCGGAGAGGAAACGAGAGAGGTTCATAACCACGTCAAGCTCCGACGCGCCGTGCGTGATCGCATCGCGCACTGCCGAAGTCTTGATCGCCGTGGAATCCGCCCCGAACGGAAAGGAGATCACCGTCGCAATCTTCACGTCTACACCACGCAACTCCCTAGCGGCGAACGTAACGTAACACGGGGGTATGCAGACCGCCGCGAAATGATAGTGAGCAGCCTCCTCGCAGACACGTCCGATGTCCTTCTCCCGAACGTCCGGCTTGAGGAGCGTGTGATCCACGGTCTTTGCGAACTCTCGTACCCTCATGCCCACGTATAGGTCTCCTCGCTAATATCCAACAACCCGGCCATTATAACCCCAGCCGCTCAAGGAACTTAGTATCACTTCGCCAACCTGGACTTACCTTCACCTTCAGATCGAGGTATATACGAGTGCCGAGTAGTCGTTCTACATCGTGGCGGGCTTCGGTGCCGATCTGCTTGATGGTCTTACCGCCCTTGCCCAGCACGATCATGCGCTGTGTGGCTCGTTCGACGTGAATGATTGCGTAGACAACAGTGACGTTCTCCTTGCGTTCGACTTCGTCGATTTCAACCGCGACCGCGTGCGGGACTTCCTCACGCAGCGTGTTGAGCGCCTTCTCCCGAACGTACTCCGAGAGGATCATGGACTCCGGGTAATCCGTGACGGAGCCTTCGGGAAAGTATCGCGGACCGGTCGGTAGAAGATCCACGACAGCGTCCATCAAAGGCTCGACATTCAATCCCGTAGTCGCGCTTAGCACGAAGATCTCGCGCCATTCCCCAAGCTCCGAGATGCGGTCGATTATTGGTAGCGCGGCTTCACGGCTTACCAGGAGATCCGCCTTGTTCACACACGCGATAGCCGGTGTGTCGGACCTCACGACGAGATCCGCGACGTATCGGTCGCCGCTGCCCACGCCCTCAGCGGCTTGAGGCGCGTCGAAGAGCACGACCACAGCGTCGGATTCATTCAGACTATCGAGCACCTGGCGCTGCATCCGGGACCGCAACGTGTCGCGGGGCTTCTGCGACCCCGGAGTATCAACGAAGACGGCCTGATATCCGGGGCCGTTCTTGACACCCCGGATCGGGCTTCGCGTAGTCTGCGGCTGTGAGGAGGTTATGGATATTTTTTGACCAACGAGCTTGTTGACCAAAGTAGACTTACCAACGTTCGGACGCCCAACCACAGCCACGAAACCGCTCCGCAAATCTCCGTTCACCGCGAAGTCTCGCGCCGCGCTCATAGAACCTCAGGCCCGAAAGAATTAGGCAGGATCTCCTCGAAGGGCAGACTTCTCATACCGGACTCCTCGTTAGGATCTTCGACAACGACCACCTCGCACCCGAACTCTCGCAGCACCTGTCGACACGCTCCACACGGGAAGCAAGGCGCGGCATTTGGGCTCGAAACGGCTACGAGCCTTATGATGCGGTCTTCTGGATCGTCGTGAGCCATGCGGGCGGCGGCGTTGCGCTCGGCGCAGATGCCGAGTCCGTAGGAAGCGTTTTCGACATTGCACCCAGGGTGGATGCTGCCTTGCGTCGTGAGTATCGCTGCTCCAACGTGGAACTGACTGTAGGGCGCATATGCGTTCTTGGCCGCGGTGCGGGCTGCGGCCATGACTTTCTCAAGTTCATCCACGACGCTCCTCTCTATAGGAGTTGAAAGACGGCTACGGCCACCAGAGAGCCTAGCACGGCACCGGCGGCCACTTCGAAGATGCCGTGAATACCACCCTCGATTCGACTCTGGCACACCAGCAACGCCATGAGCAGTGTGATCGCCGAGATCAAACCAGCGTAGCTCCCAACCCCCGAGTCCGCCGCGATAAAGCTCGCTGCCACCCACGCCGCGAAAGAGACGGCCGCATGCCCCGATGGCATCCCTCCACGGAAAGACCTCGGCGACCGCGTCAACGCCTTCGCGAGCAACGTCCCGAGCGTCGCCAACCCCAGAGCGATCACTGTGAGATGACCCGGCCATGTCCGTACCCGCTCAAGGGTCGCCAAAGACAACGGGCCAAGATCATCGGCCAGGATCAAATACCCAACCAGAACCGCCCCGACGCTCGACACCAACACAGCCCCCGCTGAAACATCCTTAGCAAGTTTGGCGAGCGGATGATATTCTTTTGTCACCAGATCAACCGCAAACTCCAACGCCGTATTCAGCATCTCAGTCACAAACACCAGCATGATAACCAGGATAAGCGCCGCCAACTCCAACGCTCTGACATCCAGAAGAACACTCCCTACCAACACAAAAACACTCACGACAACATGTATCCGCATGTTGCGCTGTGTCCAGAACGCGTACACGAGCCCCCGGTAAGCGTGCTCAAAACTGCGCGTGATCCCCTGCTGGTTCCCCTGGGACTGCACGGAAGACTTGCCTTCCATGGGATGCTTACTTTTCGTCAACAGATACTATCCTCATGATCTTTTCTTGTATTTCCGCCATCTCGGTTCCCTCAAAGTCTTCCCCGTGATCCATACCGCTCAAGTGAAGCGTGCCATGTACCACAAGTTCTTCGATACCCATCTCGGGCATCACAGATTCAGGTGAAATAACGATCTCCCCGACCATCTCACCGTACACTCCATCCACCTCGAAACTTAGCACGTCTGTTGGCTGATCTTTATCCCTAAACTTCACGTTTAGTTCCTTGATCTGGTTCGAGCTTACCAGAGCGACTGAAATCTCTCCTACACGGTGAAGGTCGAAGCCGCGTTCGGCGAATGAGGCGGCGCAAAGTTCGGTGGCTCTTTGGGCGGTGAGTTCTCCGCCTCCGAGGGTGTCAATGACGGCTACGGAGAACGGTTTGTCTTCAGGTGTAGGTTTCATGGCACGCGCTCCGTCTGGTTGGGTAGGGAGTCGGTTTTCGAGGGAGGTTTAGGGGTCTGAGTTTTTTTTTCAGCGGACGCCGGGCCATCAGGGTATTCGATCCGGGGTCCCAAGAATCCGACCATAGATTCGCGGATAGCATCTCCCGCCTCATGGATCTCGTGCATAGTGAGAGCGCATTGATCGAACTGACCGTCTTCGAGCTTATGCTTTATCGTGTCGGCAACCACATCCTCGATGCGTTTGGGCGTTGGTTTCGGCAAGGCTTTTACCGTGGCTTCCACGCTATCAGCGAGCATGACGATCCCGGCTTCCTTGCTCCGAGGACGGCCGCTTGAGTAGCGAAATTCGGATTCTCGGACCTTCTCACCTTCTCCGGCTTCTTCGACGGCTTTACGATAGAAGTATTCGATACGGGTCGAGCCGTGATGTTGGGCGATGATCTCCAGAATCTCCCTGGGAAGGTTCCAGGCTCGGCCAATCTCCAGCCCGTCCTTAACGTGGCGTTTGATGACGCGAGCCGAGAGTGCTGGTGAAAGGGCGTTGTGCGGGTTGACCTGCCCTATCTGATTCTCCACAAAGTACCCAGGATGCTCCATCTTGCCGATGTCGTGGTAGTAAGAACCGACTCTTGCGAGCAGCGCATCCGCCCCGATACGCTCGGCGGCGTTCTCAGCGAGCGTACCGACCTGCATGGAGTGAGCGAAAGTACCGGGCGTTTTCTGCAGCAACTTGTGGATCAACTCGTTCGTGGGGTTCGACAACTCCAGAAGTTTCATCGGCGTAAGAAGGTTGAATGCACTCTCGAACAACGGTAGTAGGACCATAGCTAGCATCAAGGAGAGCAGGCCATTACCCATGCCTTTCACGCCCTGCCAGACTGCAACCGGAAGGCCCGAGCCGCCGACAAGACTGACGGCAAAGGTTACGACAGCCGTTACCAGAGCTATAAAGATTCCGGCCCTGAGAAGTTCCTGGCGCGACGAGACTCGGACGGCGGTGTAGATCGCAAATCCCGATGAGAGCAGGAGTGCCGCCGTGAGCAGAAAATCCCCCCCTCCGATGATCCCGATGTTGATACTCGAGATGACGACCATCAAGAACATCAGGCGCGGCCCTAGCAGGATGGTGCCAAGAATCGACAACCCCGCAAGTGGTGTCAGATAAGAATCATAGCCAAGCGAGATGAACGCCCGAGCTAGCAACGTGAACAGTACGGTGAGCAAAGCCGACAGCAGAATCCTAATAGCGGCGTTGGCTTTTAGGACGCGACGTCCAAAGCGTTCCATGAAATACCAGGCGATCCCCATCTCCGTTGCCACCACTAGTCCCACACCCAGAAACACCGTCCAAGGATTCGCGTCCCGAATAACATTCAACGCCTCGAGTTGGGCTATGTCCTGTCGGTCAAACACTTCTCCGCGGCCTACAATGCGCTCCTGCTGCTGCACGGTGCTCTGGACCGGCTCAACGCTCGATACGGCATCCTTGCGAGCATCTTCGGTCGCGGCGCGATCTACGACGTAATTCGGAGCCAAGAAGCCTTCGCTAATGATCGCCACCAAGTCTCCAACCTCGCCCGAGGCATCCTGACCAGCGGCCTCTACCAGGCGTTCTCGCGCCGCCGTTATCCGCATGACAGAAGATGGAGCATCCACATTATCATCTGAGACCGGAGTGGCTTCGTACAAACTTTTCAAGTTCTCGCGAGCGTATTTCTCGACCTGTGCGACTTCATCGTCGTCTAAGAATACAAGGTTGCGGGCCGCGTTCTGCGGCACGTAGAACGGCGCGGCGTCGATCTCTCGGTCGACCTTTTTCTCAGCCGGAGCATCGGAGTTCCTAACTTGGTCAATCTTATTGAAGAAAGCGTCGAGGTCCGACTGTACCTTGTTGGGAATTTCGCCGTCCTCGAAGTAGATTTCGTCTACGGTGTCCGCCGCTTCGAGCTGAGCTTGCTTGGTTGCTATTGGGTCTTCGTAGGTGACGCTGCGCGGCGCGAAGATATCCTCTTCGGAGACCGCGCCGACCTCGTATTTGCTCTTTTTGTCTCCGTATCCCAACGACGCGAGCGGGTTCGATTCTATTCCGATCAAAAGCGTCAGCGTCAGCCACGTAAAGACGGTAAGAATCACATATAGGCGCATCTTGGGCAGGGATTCGATCCAGGCCCGAAACCGTTCCGGGCGCATTAGAGGACGATGAACGTCATCGTTCTTGGCCGGAAGTTTGCTGGGCATTACAGAGTCCTCACGTCGCGCTACGCCTCGGACCCGTCGTAGGCGTCCACAATTCGCATAACGAGGTCACTGCGCACGATGTCGTCGCGTTTGAGCCTCACGAAATCCACGCCCTCGACGTTCGTAAGTGTCCGCTGAGCATCGTGCAGACCGCTCTCGTTACCTTTGGGAAGGTCGATCTGGGTGATGTCACCGGTGATGACCATTTTGGAACCAAAACCCAAGCGCGTTAGGAACATCTTCATCTGCTGCGGGGTCGTGTTCTGCGCCTCGTCCAAGATAATGAAAGCGTCATTCAGAGTCCTGCCCCTCATGAAAGCCAATGGAGCGATTTCGATTATACCGCGATCCAGATACCCCTGGAACTTGGCCGGGTCGATCATCTCATACAGCGCGTCGTACAACGGCCTAAAATACGGATCGACCTTCGCCATCATGTCACCCGGCAAGAACCCCAAGGACTCTCCCGCCTCGACCGCTGGCCGCGTCAATATAATCCGCGTAGCTTCACCCCGGTTCAACGCCTCCACCGCTAGAGCAACCGCCAGATACGTCTTTCCTGTACCCGCGGGACCAATGCCGAAGACGACTTGCTCCCTGCGTATGGCATCGGTGTAGGCTTTCTGGTTGCGTGTCTTGGGCGCGACTCGCCGCCCCCGGTGCGTAAGTATGATGTCTCCGAGGACTTCCCGACCACCGCCGCCGTCGCTCATCTTGTAGAGGCGTTCGGCGGTTTCGGGGGTGGGTTGATTTCCGTCC
>JBGTDE010000183.1:0-2944 GCA_041748475.1 Rubrobacteraceae bacterium
TCCTCAGTAAATACGGATTGAGATTGGGCATCCAGCATAGAGTAAGTCCCTGACCAGTCCTTGCGACCCACGGCTTCGTAGTATGAGGACACGAACGAATCCAGCTCGGAGTCTACTGAAGAAGTCTCGGAATTTTGCGCCGATGAGCTACTAGCTTGAGCACTGTCCGGCAGGGGAATCATCGCAGCCTCATTCGCTTGCGGTGACACGAGATCTACAACGAACAAGGTGAAGTCGCTGGCATTCGGGGAAACCTCGAAGATCGCTGTTCCAGGAGCCGTAACCCCAGGCTGCACTGTCTCATAGATTAAACTGCGGTCTTCCTCTATACCGTAGGAACTCGTCGCATCGAAATTCAGTGAGTACGTATTGCCATCCTCGTCGGATAGCTGAAACGGCGGCTCATCTAGGTCAACCGGTGTGTTGCCTCCGTAGGTGTAGTCGAACTCTACAACGACGTAGTCGCCCTCCAAGGTTTCGCCAAACGACGAGATGGACTTGGTTTGTTCTGCGTTAGTTACGGTAACGCTAGACTCGCCCAAGTCGCACTCCTGGCCGACCTCGCACGTCATTTCGTCTGGCTCCTGCTGATCCTTGTCCGCGGTCGGCTCCGCAGTTTGCTCCGGTTTCGGCTCAGGCTCGGCCTTCGACTCCACTTTGACCGTTTTCTCTACTTTGACTGTCTTCTCTATTTGAACGGTTTTCGGTTTGGGTGGGTCGGGGCTTTCGGATTGTTCGGACGTGCCACTACATCCTAAGCCTGGAATAGCCAAAATCCCTACCGTAAGCGCCACCCAAGCTAGCGAGTGTAGTTTGCACTTCAATTACGTCTCCTTTTGCGTAAAGGTGGGAGAAGAGCAGGCGGAACTCCTATTTTCCTTCAAAACTTGGATCCAGCATAACCTCCCCATGCGCCAGACACAACGATCTTTTGCGCGTCGTCGTTGAAGGTATGAGAAGTTCTCCAAAAAGAAAGTCTGCGGACAAGACCCGGACGCTTATACTTGTTGGCATGATGAGGATTAGCGCTTGAGGGTACGGGCCGTTGCGGTCAAGGAACTGTGGGGTTTGATCCGTCAGCCGCAGTTGCTTCTGCTGCTCTTGCTGGGGCCGGTACTTATCATGGTAGCTTTTACGCTCAGCTTTCAGGCGGAGGATGCTCGACCGAGCGCTGTGGTAGTCGTGGAGCCTGGGAGCCAGGGGGAGAAACTTTTCGAGCGGTTCAAAAAGCAGTTCACCAAGCGCACTGTGTTTCAGGGGACGGTGGACGATGAGGAGGCGGCGACGGAGCGTTTGATACGGGGCGAGGTCGACGCCGTTGTTATCATTCCCGAGAATCCCAACGAGTCGATCCTCAATGGAGATCAAGCCGTGCTGGAAGCCCGGTACAGCACCATCAACCCGATCTTCGGTACCGCCGTCCCAAACCGCTCGAACGGCCTCGTCCTGGACTTGAACCGCGAGATAGTACAGGCGAGTATCGCCGGTGAGATGGAGGATATCCGCTCGACGCAGCAACAGGCCCAGGAGATAGAAGGTCAACTCGAAAAACTCAGCGCCGCCGCCGAAACTCTCACCTCGGACGAAGCCCAACAAGCGTCGGCGGACCTGGATAAATCCCTCGCCGCTCTCGAAGGGACGCTCGAAGATCTCAAGGACCCCCGCGACGGCGAATCGGAGACACTGAAGGACGTGCGGAATTCTCGCGAGCAACTAGCAACCTTCCGCACCGCGCAGGACGCCGGGTCCGAGGAGATAGAGCGACGCACGGGTATCCAGGAGCTTCAGGAGGAGTTGGATAACCTGGAAGGTACTTTCGCGGCGGTCCCGGATATACCGCCGAGCGTTCTGGCCAATCCCTTCCGGCTGGTGCTCGAAAACCTGGCTTCGCAGCCGGAGGTGGTTGGGTTCTACGCGCCGGGGGTGCTGGCTATCCTGATACAGCATGTCAGCGTAAGTCTGGCATCGTTGGCGATCATCCGGGAGCGTCTCTCCGGAGCCTACGAGTTTTTCGATGTCTCCCCACTCGGCCCCGGACACTTGCTCTCCGGCAAGTTCGTCACGTACTTTGGGGTAGTGATGTGCGTGAGCCTTGCCGTGGCGGGGGTTCTTACGGGATTCTTGGACATTGCGGTGAAGGGAGGATGGGCCAATCTGATCCTGGTCATGGTGTTGTTGACGGTCGCGTCTTTGGGGTTCGGGTTTCTGGCTTCGTCGGTGGCTCGGAGCGAGCTTCAAACCATACAGGCCGCGATGCTGTTGTTGATCGGGAGCGGTTTCTTCGCGGGTTTTCTGTTTCCGTTGAGCGAGATGGATCAACCAGCTACAGGAATTTCTTACTTCCTGCCCGCGACCTACGGTATTCGGGCATTGCAGGATGTCATGATCCGGGGCGAAAGCATAGCTACGTTCGATCTGATCGGACTGTTAGTCATGGCCGCGCTCTCTCTAGCTGCCGCCCGCTTTTTCATGGGCCGTAAACGTTTCTGATGGCGGCTATCGAGACGGGCGGACTCTCTCTGAGATTCGGCAAGGACGAGGTGTTGAAGAGCCTGGATCTCACGGTCCAGGAAGGTGAGATATTTGGCCTGATCGGGCCTTCCGGCTCTGGCAAAAGCACCTTCATCCGTATCCTAACCGGATACCTCCCACCCTCCGAAGGCAAGGTACAAGTCTTCGATAAAACCCCCTCGGAGTTCGCCGCCGAGGACCGTCGCGCTATCGGATTCATGCCACAAGGCTTCGTACTCTACGAGGAGTTATCTGTTCGTCAGAACCTAAACTTCGTAGCCGGACTCTACGGCTTGAAGTTCTCGGAACGCCGTCGACGGGTGCGTGAGTCGCTTGAGTTCGTGGAGCTCTGGGAACATCGGAAGAAGACGGCCTCGAACATCTCCGGCGGCATGCAACGCCGCCTTCAACTCGCTGCAGCCATAGTCCACGA
>JBGTDE010000184.1:0-2283 GCA_041748475.1 Rubrobacteraceae bacterium
AGCGGGGAGAAAAAGAAAGGACCGGGCCTAACTCACCCGGTCCTCGAATCGTTAGTTTTCGGGCTTTCAGGCGACTGCATCACGTAAGACGCGACCGTATTCGCCGCCTTTTAGGATGCGTTCCGCTTCGCGTTGTAGTTGACGGACTCGCTCGCGCGAGATATGGAGCTCGTCGCCGAGTTCAGCCAGGGTAGCCGGGTCACGGTCGTCCAGGCCATACCGCCGCACTAGAACGTACCGCGCTCGCTCCGGAAGCTGCTCGATAGCCTCCTGGAGTTGTACGGTTTCGATCTCTCGCATCACCGTGTCTGGTGTGTCCGAGACTTTATCGTCCTCGATAAAGTCTCCGAGTTGGCTAGAAGTGTCGTCGCTGGAGACCGGTTGATCCAGGCTCGTAGCGTCGGGCATAGCGCGCATCGTGAGTCGTACTTCCTCTATGTCCCACTGCAAACGTTGCGCCACTTCCTCGCTCGTCGGCTCCCGCTCGAACTCGACGGCTAGTTCGTTGTAGGCGCGACCGACTTTCCGGATCTTCTCAGTCATGTGTACTGGAACCCGGATTGTGCGGCCCTTGTCGGCCACAGCGCGTTGCACAGCCTGGCGGATCCACCACGTCGCATACGTCGAGAACCTGAATCCCCGGTCGGGATCGAACTTCTCGACCGCCTTCATCAACCCAATGTTTCCCTCTTGAATAAGATCTTCGAACGGTAACCCGTAACCGCGATATTTTTTTGCGACGCTGACAACGAGCCGGAGGTTCTTCTCAATGAGTCGCCGCCTAGCGCGACTGTCTCCAGCCTTGGCCCGCTCTGAAAGCTCGATCTCCTCCGCGTGTGTGAGCAAATTGCCCTGGCCGATGTGGGCCAAATACTTCGCTAGAAGCTCCGGTGTCTCCGATTCCCGAGGCGATTTCTGTAAATTGGTCTTAGCCATTACGTCCTCCTGGTCAAACGTAATTCCACCCAATACTAGTTTTAGAAACTACTCCTAGTTTTCCCCGTAGGATGTAATCGAAACTAGTGTTGCTCTGGATTTTGATATAGTTTTCACAAACAACATCGTCTCCTGTCTGGACTGTTGTGATGTATACGTTGCGGAGGCGCGAAAGGTTTCATCAAGTAGAACATCGACGGAGGTATATTGTGGCTGTGGAGCAAACTTTGCGGATAGCCGACGAGATCGAACATCGAATAAACGAGATCGTCGAGGTGTGGAGAGCGAACGTTTCTCCTCACTCGGACGACAAGCCATTCGAACTTCTGACCGAGGACATAAAGCGCGTGACGACTGTATTTGTCGAGTTTCTTCGCAGTCCGGAAGGTGTAGCGACGTTTACCCGAGGAGGTAACACACACGCTCTAGTGCGTGAGATATCCGCACATCAGCATAACCTCGGGCGGGACGCGGTGGGTGTGATCGAGGACTTCGCTGCTTTGCGTCGGGCCGTGTTCAGTACCGTGGAGAGTCACATAGACTTCGAAGACATGAACGGATCTGAGGTTGCGGGATTCTTTGGAAAGATGCTCGCGGCCTCCGATTGGGTGACAAGTGCCGCGCTGCAGGCGTTCGAGGACATCGACCGGGAGAAGATGCAGGAAGCTCTGGGCCGGGCCGCTGCCACGGACCTGGTTACAGGCCTGCCGGACAGCGACCTGTTCAACCGCTTACTACTTCCCGACATAGTCTCTTCGACCCAGCGGTTTGCGATTGCCATCTTCGATGTAGCTGATTTTTCGGAGACCGTCGCGCAGGGGAAAGTCAAAAAGGCGCGGCGTATGATCCGCCGCCTGGCTGAAGCTGTTAGCAACGCCGCCCCTGACCACGCCGTGTGCGCCAGGCTCGGGGACGATGAGATCTGCGTCGTGCTGCCCGAGAGTACGGCGGAATCAGCCTACCAACTCTCCGAAGACGTTCTCGAATGGCTTAGAGGCGAGAAGAAAAGCTTCGAGATCGATGTTGGGGTCTCGGAGTATCCGTTGCATGGGGAGACCGGGAGCGCTGTCGTCAGTGAGGCAGTGAAAGCCTTGAAGATGGCTAAGCGGCTCGGTGGTGGTGGAATTATGGTGGCTCATTGAGCGCGGTTTGCGCATGATCGCGATAACCAACAGCTTACCCGTCAAAGAAGGTGCCGCAGACGAAATAGTGGCACGTTTTGCCGAGAGTCGAGGCAACGTGCAGGGTTTCCCTGGCTTCATCTCCATGGAGGTACTCCGCTCCGAGGATGAGACGGAGGTACTCGTCGTTACCCGGTGGGAGAGTCCCGAGTCTTTCGAGTCTTGG
>JBGTDE010000185.1:0-1873 GCA_041748475.1 Rubrobacteraceae bacterium
ATCATCCGTCACCACCTCCACACCGTTGCCACTGGGACGCACGGCCCTAACAGGAGTGTTGTCGAGAACGTTCGCACCTCGGGCGCGAGCGAGGGCTATGTGGACGGCGTTCGACTTTCCGGCATCCACCAGGCCAGATTCCTCCTGGTAAATAGCCCGCTCCGAACCCGAAAGATGAAACTGCGGCCAGCGGTGCATCAACTCGTCGGGCTCTAGTAGCTCGTAGTCGAAGCCATGCTCCTCGAACGCGGCCACGTAGCCCTCGACATTGCGGGTTCCGACTTTGTCCGGGTCGCGGCCTTCGGGGTCTTCGATGACCAAACCGCCGGTCTTCAACAGGACTTGCTGGCCCGATTCGCGCTCGACTTCGTAGAATGCCTCATAGGCGTGCGGGGCGAGGGCGGCATATTGGGATTGGTGCTGGGCTAGACGGATGATCCGGGAGTGATCCCCGGACGCACCCCGATCATGCCCGAGCGAGAACCGCTCGATACCAAGCACCGACGACCCCAACTCCCGCGACAGCCAATAAAGAGCCGCCGATCCTAGCCCCCCACACCCGACAACTACCGCTTCATAATGTTTCATCGCACTCCAGATTCAGGTCTCTTTCCACTGCATTCACAGCGTAACCTTGATCTTCTATTCGATCCAATACATTTTTGGAGCACGAATTGATACGCAATGCGAATAAATACTGAGCTTTCGCACAGGCTATCGGGTTAGTTTGTGTCGAGTATCAGGGAAGCGATGGGCTGCGAGCTAGGTTCGAAACCCGAGGCACCGGGATATTTCGGCGGCGGCTCGTTGGCATAGTGCGCCGATCTCGGTGAAAGATTCCGGTGACAGCCTGAACGCTGGACCGGAGACGCTTATGGCTGCCAGTATCTCGCCGTTAGCACCCTGGATCGGGGCGGCCACAGCATTCAGCCCCGTCTCCAACTCTTCGACGGTGTGCCAGTATCCGTCGTCTTGGCCCACTCTTAATTCTTCTAGAAGGGCTGCGGGGTTCGTCAAAGTGTTTGGGGTATAGCTTTGCAAGGTTTCTTTGATGATGTGGCGTTGTTGGCCCTCGGGCATATGGTGCAGGAAGACTTTGCCTGCGGCGGTTGCGTGAAGTGGAGTGTGCATGCCGGACCAGTCCACGTTCAGGGCGGAGAAGCTCGGCGTGCTCTGGTGGATAATGATCCCATCGTCACCTTCCAGGACAGCGACGGTCGCCGTTTCGCGGGTCTTCTCGGCGAGTCGGTCGCAGACCGGTCGGGAGCACTGTGCTATGTCCAGATCAGCCGTCACGGAGTTTGCTAACAGGACCAATCCGACACCCAGCCGATATTTCTCGGTCGCGGTATCCTGCTCGACTAGACCTCGATCCTTTAGGGTCGCGAGCAACCGGTGGGCGGTTGATTTGTGTATATCCAACTCGTTCGCCACCTCCGTCACACCGGAGCTCACCCGATCCGATAAAAACTCCATCACGGTAATGGCGCGGTCGACAGACTGAACGAAATTGGCTCTACGCTTAGCGGTTTCCACGGGGGCAGTCTACACTGAAGGCCGCCGACTGGCCCGTACGGTCTCTCGTATTCATAACTATCTCGTCGCCTTTGTCAGAGGCGTGCCGTCATGTACTTGCTTGAACCAGTCTTGCGTCACCCGAGGAGCTTCACCGTCCACGTTGGGAGCGCCACGGTCTTCAGCCTCGTCCCTGGCGTCCACGGTTCGGGCTTCTATGGAGAAGCGGGTGAAGCCGGTGGAGTTTGGCACGCTGGCGTGCAGGTGAGCTCCAGAGAAGCAGAGGAGATCTCCGGGTTCGATCACGGGCCTAAACTCCGATGAGGTGTCCACAGCCTCTGAGGGCTCCGGGACCAGT
>JBGTDE010000186.1:0-3188 GCA_041748475.1 Rubrobacteraceae bacterium
GGGTACGCGAACGCGGGTACGGTGGAGTTCCTAGTGGATGAGAAACAAAACTTCTACTTCATCGAAATGAACACGCGGATACAGGTCGAGCATCCAGTGACGGAGATGTTAACCGGTGTGGATCTGGTGAAGGAGCAGATCTGGGTAGCTTCCGGTGAGCCCTTGGGCCTCGCGCAGGAAGACGTTCCGATGGTCGGACACGCGATGGAGTTCCGCATCAACGCCGAGGATACCGAAAAGACTTCATGCCCTTGCCCGGTGAGATTGGAAGTGCCCGGCGGTCCCGGAGTGCGGGTCGACTCCGCAATCTACCAAGGCTACAAGATTCCACCCTTCTACGATTCAATGGTCGGCAAGCGCATCGTCTGGGCCCTAACGCACGACGAAGCAATAGCCCGCGCCCGTCGCGCTCTGCGCGAGTACCGTCTCGAAGGCATCAAGACGATGATCCCCCCTCCGCCTGCTAGAAGAAGCTCTCCGCTCCGGTGAGTACCACACTGGTTATCTGGAGGAGTTACTAAGTACTGAAACGGGTTGATGTCGAATCCTGCGCGAGTGCTACTCACACTCAGCTGACCCGACTAGGTCCAGTCTTCGCCTCCTACCTCGTCCGTGTGTTGGCCGAGCGTTGGTGGAGGACGCCTCACCGGTAGCCGCTCGCCCTCGAAGAGCACTGGCGAGACCAACATCTCGACGGTCCCGGCGACAGGATGTTCTACTTCTTGTAAGATCCCCGAGCCCTTGAGATGCTCGTCCTCGAACACGTCCGCCAACGTGTTGACTGGGCCGCACGGTATTCCGGCGGATCGGATCTCTCCGACCCACTCGTCGGCGGTCTTCTTGCGTAACTCATCCTGTAAAACTTCTATCAGCGCTTCGCGGTTGGCGACGCGGTCGGGGTTGGTGGCGTAGCTTTCATCGTCGGCCAAGTCCGACCGTCCAATAGCCTCGCATAGCGTCACGAATTGGCTGTTATTGCCGACGGCGACTACCAGCGGTTTGTCCGAGGTCTCAAAGGTCTGGTAGGGGACGATGGATGGGTGAGCGTTGCCTATGAGGCCGGTGTCGTGGCCGGAGATTAAATATTCTTGACCTCGATTCGCTAGCCAGCCCAAAGTGGATTCGAAGAGCGGTACTTCGATGCGTGCGCCTTCGCCTGTGACACTGCGCCGATGCAGGGCGGCCAGGATAGCGTTCGAGGCGTACATGCCGCACATGATGTCCGAGATCGCCACCCCGACCTTCGTCGGTTCGCCGCCCGGATGGCCGGTGATGCTCATAACTCCGGCCCGCGCCTGCACGAGAAAGTCGTAACCGGGCCGATCCTCATCCGGGCCAGGACCGAATCCGGTGATGGAGCAGTAAATGAGGTCTGGGTTTGACTCGCGCAATGCCTCGTAGCCGAGGCCGAGTTTCTCCAACGCGCCCCGTCGCCAGTTCTCTATCACCACGTCCGCATCAGCCGCGAGGTCCTGGATCCGCTCCAGTCCCTCAGGTGTCTTTATATCCACGCCGATGGAGCGTTTGTTCCGGTTGACGGCGAGGAAGTAGGCGGACTCACCCTCTTTAAACGGCGGACCCCAGTGGCGGGTATCGTCGCCTAGTTCAGGGTGCTCCACTTTCAGCACGTCCGCGCCGAGGTCAGCGAGGACCATTGTTGCGTATGGACCAGCCAGAACCCTGGAGAGATCCAGGACTCTCACGCCTTCTAGTGGAAGCATGATCTCCGGGGGCGTCTCTCGTCGACGATGCCTACCTTCCCGAACTGACTTCCTACAAGACTTTCAGACGACGGCGCATCTTGGTCTTGGCGATACCGGCGGCGATGCTGTCGAAGACGCGAGCTGGTTCGGAGTCTTCGGGGAAGAGCGAACGTCCAGCCTCGCCAGATGCGTCGGACTCTATTGGGATGCGGCCCAGAATCTTCTGTTCGAGCTCGCTCGCGACGTGTTCGCCACCATCGCCACCGAAGATTTTCATCTCCTTGCCGCAGTCCGGGCATACGACGTGGCTCATGTTCTCGACTACGCCCGTGAGCTTCAAGTGGGCTTGCACCGCCATCTTTCCGGCTTTTACCGCCACGCGAGCGGCATCTGCTTGAGGTGTGGTGACTACGAGAGCTTCGGCTTTCGGGATCATCTGCGCTATGGTGAGGGCTACGTCGCCAGTCCCAGGCGGCATGTCCACCACAATAAAGTCCGGCTCGTCCCAGTACACGTCGCGCATGAGTTGCGTCAACGCCTTGTTCACTATTGGCGCCCGCCAGATCACGGCTTGCCCCTCATCCACGAAGTTGCCCATTGAGATGAACTTCAATCCTGCCGAGGACTCTATCGGGAAGATAACCCCACCAACCACGTTCGGCTTCTCCGTCGCCCCGAGCATCACCGGGATAGACGAACCATGAACGTCCGCGTCCAGAATGGAAACCGAATGACCGGCCCGATCCAGGGCCGCAGCCAGATTGAGCGCGACGGTGCTCTTGCCGACTCCGCCTTTGCCAGAGACGACGGCTATAACGCGTGTCTTGGATTCATCGCGGAAAGCGGGAGCTAGCTCCGAAGGCCCGCCGTGCAGCGAAGTCATCAGGTTCTGGCGGTCGGTATCAGACATAACGCCGAAATCGACCTCCACGGCTTCGACGCCCTCGATCATCATGAGGCGATCCTTGACGTCCGTGGTCATGCGGTGTTTCATCGGGCATCCAGCGGTCGTGAGGGACACCCCAACGGTCACGTGACCGCCATCAATGGTGACCTCCCGGATCATGTTGAGGGAGATGAGATCCTTGCCGATCTCCGGGTCTCGAACGTCTCTGAGAGCTTCCCGAATCCCCGCCTCCGACAACCCATCCGCTGGCTGCGTGGGGTTCTCGGCCTCTGGCGGCAACGGCGGCGTATCCTCGGGCATCTCGCCGTTGGGCTTCCTGCGGGACCAGCGGTTAGTCTTCATTCAGAACCCTCCATCCAGGTCTGCCAAAATGTCTTTTACAAAGGTATTCTCGTTCCCGAAAACTTGATTCGCATGTTATCACAAGGCGATGCTAGGACATCCCGGACGAAGCCCCAAACAATCACGAGCCCGGTCGGTCGCGGGGTAGCTGTCCTTCCTGGTCGACTCATGGCGCGGCGGTATAGTCTCTGGGTGGATAGTCGTAGATTGAAGGGAGTGGCGTGGCGAGTATGAAG
>JBGTDE010000187.1:0-7018 GCA_041748475.1 Rubrobacteraceae bacterium
CCCGAAAAACCAATAGTCTTCGGCAAATACTCGAACTCCGTCGTCGGGCATGGCGAGGCCATCCGAATTCCAGAGATAACCGAACAGGTCGACTACGAAGCCGAGCTCGCGGTAGTAATAGGTCGGGCGGCTCGCAATGTCTCCGAGGAGGAGGCTCTGGACTACGTCTTCGGGTATACCAATGCCAATGACGTATCTTCGCGGGACTTGCAGTTCTCCGAGGGTGGTCAGTGGACGCGCAGCAAATCCATCGACACGTTCTGTCCCATCGGGCCGTGCATCGTCACCAAAGACGAGGTTCCGGACCCCCAGAACTTATCGATTCGGGCTACGCTCAACGGTGAAGTCGTACAGGATGGGCATACTTCCAAGATGATCTTCTCGGTCGCTCAAATCGTTTCGTTTCTGTCTTCCGGCATGACCCTCGAACCGGGCGACGTCATCATCACCGGAACTCCTCCGGGAGTTGGCATGGCTCGTGACCCTCAACTGTGGATGAAACCCGGCGACGAAGTGACTGTCGAGGTTGAGGGACTTGGCGCTCTGACCAACCCCGTTGAGGTGGAGTAGCATATGGAGCTTGTTACGGAACTTGGGGCCATTCTGCCGGAAGACCGGATAGTCTCGACCGGCGAAGACCTCGAACGGCACGGCGGCGGAGTGTTTACCTATCATGCTCCACGTCCGCCGGACGCCGTGGTCTACCCGGAGAGTCGGGAGGAAGTCTCTGAGGTCTTGCGTTTCACGTCCGAGCGGGGCGTTCCGGTTACTCCGTTTGGCGAGGGGAGTAGTCTGGAGGCCCACACGCTGCCTGTGCGGGGTGGTATCAGCCTGGACCTCGGTCGCATGGACCGCATCTTGGAGGTCCGACCGGACGACTTTATTGCCCGCGTGCAGCCGGGTGTCACGCGGGAACAACTCGATGCCGCGCTCCTGGAGCACGGTCTGTTCTTTCCGGTGGACCCTGGCTGGGATGCATCCCTCGGTGGGATGGCAGGAACGAACGCCAGCGGCACGAATGCGGTGCGGTATGGCGTCATGCGGGATCAAGTCCTCGGACTCGAAGTCGTGTTGGGTGACGGTACTGTGATGACCACCGGCGGCCTCTCCATGAAATCCTCCGCCGGATACAACCTGACCGGCTTGTTCGTCGGCTCCGAAGGGACTCTTGGAGTATTTACGGAGCTGATCCTGCGGCTGTATCCAATACCCGAAAAGATACTCGCCGGGCGAGCCGTATTTGAGAATATAGAAGCGGCGGGAAGGGTAGCGGTCGCTGTGATCCGCTCCGGGATGCAAATAGGCCGCGTGGAACTCGTGGATGCCCGCTCAATCGAAGCCGTGAACGCCTACAAAGAGACGGACTACGCCGTAGCCCCGACACTCTTCTTCGAATTCTCCGGCTCCGAAGCGAGCGTTGAGGAGGATGTCGCAGTGGTTCGAGACCTTGCCCGCTCCGAAGGCTGTGAAAGCTTCGAGTTCGAGGCGGACGCGGCGGCGCGAGAGAAACTGTGGGAGGCCCGTCACGATGCCGCGCTTGCTATCCGGGATCTCTATCCAGGCATGGGCATGATGGGGACGGACGTGTGCGTCCCGATAAGCGACCTGCCCGATGCTCTGCGCCACGCTCGCGAAACTATACAGAATCATGGCCTCGAAGGTGTCATCCTCGGTCACGTAGGAGACGGAAACTACCACGCCGTATTCCCCGTGGATACTGATGATGAAGCCGATCAGAAGCGAGCTGAAGAGGTCAACGCCGAGATCGTAGATTACGCGCTGGCAAGAGGGGGAACCTGCACGGGCGAACACGGCATTGGCCTCGGCAAGATCGGCCACCTCGAAAAGGAGCACGGTGACTCCATGATGTTTATGCGAGGCATAAAAAAGCTCGCCGATCCAAACGGAATAATGAATCCTGGAAAGATCTTCGCCGATTAGAGCATTTCAGTCTTTCAGCACTCTAGCTTTTTCCTGACACGCTGAGCGGCTGAAAGCCAATAAAAGTGGCGTGATGAACCTGCTCCAAGAAAGTTCCGTTCTCGCTGAACGGTGCCATAGAAGTTTGGCCCCACGGATATTTGGGGCTTGGATTGTAGAATAAGAGCATGATGCGGCGGCGTGGAAACGACGAGACCTTTGATCTCCCGGTGCGGGTGATCGGGCTGCTGCTCGCCCTGCAAGTCGCGGGCCTGACCGCGCTCGGGATCTACGAATTTTTCAGTGTGGACTGGCGGGGCTTCGATCCACTTTCGCCATTCTCCTCGGGATTGGCCGGAGCGGCGGCAGTGGCGCTCTTCGCTCCGGCGGCGATCCTACTGCTATTGGCTGCTTTCGGATTTCTGGTGTTGCAACGGCGAGGGTGGTTGCTCGCGGCTATTGGGGAGGGAGCTACGTTGGCTGCGGGACTCTGGATCTACGTGGTCCTGGAACCGTTTTATGTCTACCCGATCATGGCCTACGCCGTGCTGATGGTCCTATACTTGAACTCCCACGATATCCGGGAAGCTTTTCATCTGGGACGAGACGCGCGCCCACACACCGGCGGCTCATCATGAGCGTCGAATACGTTGACCCAAAGTACGCCGAAGAGTTGCTCCGACGCTTCGAGCCCGTGCTGCGCTCCACAGTCGGCGACAATTTCTACCCGATGGATGTTGAACCCTACGTCCGCTCGTGCGGTCTCTGGGTGCAGCATCCTGGCGAAGAGGCTATCCGCGTAGTTCCCGAAGGGGAGCTGACCCTTGAGACTCTGCCGCAACAACCCCTCGATGAAGCCGGGGCCGTACACTTCCTGAAGTTCGCCGAGACCCGGAAGAAGACTGGGCTACTGCGACGTGGTGGAGATGTTTGGAGATCCCGCACCGACTTTCGGGCCGGACGGGGCCGTCTGGCGCGAGTGGGATATTTCTCGCGCTTCGTGGACGCGCTGTACTCGATCACGCTCCTAGCTCGTGGCCGGGTTCCGGGCGAAGCCGCGCTCTCGGCCAGAGAGACCTACAAGCGCGTGATGGCCGCTGACGAACGTTATCGCTACCACGGTCGCGTGACCCGTCAGAGTGGTTGGGTGGTCTTGAGCTACTGGTTGTTCTATCCGTTCAATGACTGGCGCAGCGGATTCTTCGGAGCCAACGACCACGAGGCCGACTGGGAGAAAGTCTACGTCTATCTCTCCGAAACCTCGGCAGGCGAAGTGTGTCCTGAGTGGGCGGCTTACGCTTCGCACAATTACACTGGAGACAATCTGCGTCGTCGGTGGGACGATCCCGAACTCGAAAAAGTTGGGGAGCACCCCGTGATCTACGTCGCCGCAGGCTCTCATGCTAGCTATTTCGCTCCCGGTGAATACCTTACGGAGCTCTCCCTGCCCCTACCCAAGCCACTCGCCCGAATAATCGCCAGCGTCCGAAAGTTCTGGCAGGAACGTCTCGGACAATTCGCCGGTGAAGGCGGCTCCGGATACTTCACTATCCCATTTGTGGACTACGCACGGGGGGATGGATTGTCCATAGGACCGGGTCAAGAGAAGGCGTGGGAACCTCCGCGTCTGATGCAAGAACCGCCGCCGGATTGGGTCGCGGGCTACCGGGGTTTGTGGGGCTTCTACGCCCGAGATCCGTTCGAGGGCGAGGATGCGCCCGCCGGTCCCATGTACAACCGCGACAAGAGCGTGGCGCGAGCCTGGTACGACCCCGTCGGGTGGGCGGGCCTGGACAAAGTTCCGCCGGCGAGCGTCGAGCTAGAGACCATAGACAAAAGGCTGCAGGAGATCTCCTCAGAGCGAGCCTCGCTTCAAAAAGACATCTCCGAGAAACATCAGGAGCTTCAGAGGCTCGGCGTGGAAATCGCAGCAACCCGTGACCGCTCGCACCTCGATGCGCCCCGAGAAGCCGCAGTGGAGAATATCCAGATACTCTCCGTGCAAATGGATTCGCTACGCTCGCGGCTCGCCGAGGATAAATCCGTTTCTCGGTCACTCGAAGAACGCGCGACACGATTGAAGGCTGGAGAGCGAGACCCGGTACGGGCTCATATCAAACGCGCGATGCAGCCAGCTTCCGAGTATGAACTGCGGGTCAGCCGCGTCGCTGAGGCCTGGGCCGCTATCAGCGTCAGCCTGATGCTCATAAGTTTTCTGGGCATCGCGGTTTTTCAGGGAGAGCATCTAATATCGGGTCTCGTCTTTAGCATCGCGCTGTTCGCGTTTGTGGAGGCCGGGTTCCGGGGGAGGCTAGTCAACCTCGTGTTTAGTGTCAATATCGGGCTCGCCGTGGCAGCGACGCTCATCATCTTGTTCGAGTTCTTCTGGGAGATAGTCGTTGCCGGAGTCCTGATCGTGGGTCTCTACGTCCTATGGGATAACTTGCGCGAACTGCGCCGCTGAGAGTGAGGGAGCATCGTTTGTCTACAAACTAGGACATAAATCCTGTCACTCATAGGCGCTATGAGCCTGGCGGTCTTCGGAGTGCGTTTCGTTCCACTAGCGCCCTTTAACACCGACTGTCTGGTCGCTGGCGTCGTGCGGGTGCCACTGCGGACCTACGCCTGGACCACCGGCGTCGGGGTCCTGCCGCTCGGGGCCCTGCTCACCTTCTTTAGGAGCAGGATGGGGAGGAATGAACTCCAGCTGGGGATCGCCTTCTGGGCGCCGAACGTGCTATTCCTTGCTCTGGTATTGACGATCTGGTGGATCTTCCGCCGCCGCAACGCCCGAATCGGTTGAACAGGCGTTCTGGCGCTTATTCCGGAATTTCTTACGGTCTGACAAACGGGTCGTAGGCGGTTGCCGCTAGGCCGATTCCAGAGTTGCCTGATCCCCAATACTGCCAAGCTGGCCCTACGGCAAGATGTCGGCCTGTCTATCGGAGCCCAGAGCACGGTCGAGGTTGAACGCGGCACTGATGAGGGTCAGGTGCGTGAAGGCCTGAGGGAAGTTACCCAGCGCCTCGCCGCTGGGGCCGATCTCCTCGGAGTACAAGCCCAGGTGGTTGGAATAGCCGAGCATCTGCTCGAAGATGAGCCGGGCATCATCGACCCTCCCGGCCCGTGTCAGCGCCTCGACGAGCCAGAAAGTACACATGCTGAACGTCCCTTCTTCTCCCGTGAGGCCGTCCGCCGACTCGTTCACGTCGTAGCGGTACACGAGGCCGCCCGTGACAAGCCCGCCTTCTCTGGGAGACCGGTTGATAGCGTCAAGCGTGCTTAGCATCCGGGGATCGTTCGGGGAGAGGAAGAACACCAGAGGCATGATCAGGTTCGAGGCGTCCAGGGTGTCTTCGTCGTAAGATTGGACGAACGTCTCGTGTTCGGCGTTCCACCCTTTGTCCATGATCTCCTCGTAGATCTCATCTCGAACCGTTAGCCACCGTTCGCGGTCGGCGGGGAACGAACGTTTGGAGGCCAGCCTGAGGCCCCGGTCCACGGCGACCCAGCACATGAGCTTCGAGTACACGAAGTGGCGCTGTCCGCCGCGAACCTCCCATATACCTTCGTCCTTGCGCTGCCAGTTGTCGCAGACCCAGTTGATGAGGACCCGCAGTCGGGTCCACAGGTCGTAGGAGATCGGGTCTCCGTACTTGTTGTACAGGTAGACGGCGTCCATCAGCTCACCGTAGATGTCTAACTGCAACTGGTCGTAGGCGCCGTTCCCGATCCGTACCGGTTTCGATCCACGGTAGCCGTCCAGATGGTCAAGCGTCTCCTCGGTCAGGTCGCTACTCCCGTCTATCCCGTACATGAGTTTCAGCGAGCCGTCGGACCCGGAGTCCTTGCAGCGGTTGTCGATCCAGTCCATGAACCGGGCCGCCTCCTCGGTGAACCCGATGCGGAGCAGACCGTACAGTGTGAAGGCCGCGTCGCGTAGCCAGGTGTAGCGGTAGTCCCAATTGCGCTCGCCGCCAAGGCTCTCCGGCAGGCTGCAAGTAGGGGCCGCGACTATCGCGCCCGTGGGCTCGAAGGTGAGAAGCTTCAATGCCAGCGCCGACCGGCGGACCATCTCGCGCCAGCGCCCGGTGTAGGTACACTGCGAGAGCCAGCGACGCCAGTACCCTATGGTCTCTTTGAAAAGCTTCTCTTCCTCGGGCTCGGAGAACGAGGCTCCGCAACCGGCCCCGCCCTCGACTTCCCGGAGCACGAACACCGTTGTTTCCTCTTCCCGCAGGGTGAACTCGGCGAGAACACCGTTGCCGTTGGGTTTCAGAGGAATTTGCGTCGATAATCCCAGGTCGAGTTGCGGGGCGCGGAAGCACGCGCCTTCGGCGGTGATCTCGGTCTCGTGTTCGGCGCGGGCGTAATCGAATGCCGGCGTACATTCCATACGGAAAGTCATCTCTCCACGAACCACCCTGACGCGCCGGATCAACTGGTGGTAGCCGTGACCGTTCGCCGGGACACCGACCGGCATGTAGTCCGTGATCTCGCCAACCCCGCCCGGCGTGAAGAAACGCGTAATGAGGACGTTGGTATCCGGCCAGTAGAGTTGCTTGCGGTTTTCTCCATCTTCTACAGGAGAGATCTTGAAACGTCCGCCTATCTCATCGTCCAGAATAGCCGCGAAGACGCTCGGGGAGTTGAAGTGCGGGAAGCAGAACCAGTCTATCGATCCGTCCGTGCCCACCAGGGCCACGCTGTGCATGTCACCGATGATCCCGTAGTTCTCTATGGGCTGGTAAGTCATGAGGCTTCGGATACCTCCTCACTCGCCAGCCAGTCCAAGGCGACGGCGGCGGTCCATGACTGCTGGTCGGAGCCTAGTGGCTCGCCGGTGAAGGGCTCATAATATTCTCCGAAGTTCCCACCCGCGAGTTGCGCGAGGCTGTTCCGCCTGAGCCGGGCCGCTCTTTCACGCTCGCCGGAACGCTGCAGCGACCACCACAGTAGCCAGTTCATGACCGGCCAGACAGGACCGCGCCAGTAGCTTCGGGGGTGAAACCTAGTCTCCTCCGGGCTGGTGCTCGGCGGCAGCGGCCAGCGCAGGTCCGGATGTCCCGCGAACAAGATCGAGTCGAAGGTCTTGAGC
>JBGTDE010000188.1:0-8814 GCA_041748475.1 Rubrobacteraceae bacterium
GTTTCAAAGTGCTTCGGATTTTCCCGTGAGGTGGGATCTCTTCTTCCGACCTCTGCCATTGCTTCTGACTTCCGGGGTGCTGCTTGCTGTTTTGGTGGCCGTTGTTTTGTGGCGGAGGCGTGACGGGCGTAGTTTTATACCAGGGCCGGAGGCTTTTGGAGCTACGGACGAACGACGGGCGGTGATCTACGCTCTAGTACCCCTGATTCTTGGGGTTCACGTGGCGGTGCCGTTGCTGTTCAACGGGGTGCAGGGGCAGTTGTTTACTCCGGATAACGAGCTTCCCGGTGTTTTCGCCAACTTTGTGGGTTTCGCCGAGACCATGATCGCACTGGCGCTTTTCTACGGCGCGTTTACCCGAATCGCCGCCGCCGGACTCGCCTCTCTCTGGCTCGTGGGGATACCGCTTGTGGGCCTGGAGCCGATGCTGGATAACTTTCTCTATCTCGGGTTCGCGGCGTTCTTCTTTCTGGCCGGACGCGGTCCTGTATCCATCGACCGGTTGCTGTTTCCTCGGGTCGAACCACCGGCCAATCTGTCTGTTTACGCCGTTACCGCTCTGAGAGTTGGACTAGGCTTGAGCTTCATCGTAGTGGCGTTCACCGAGAAGCTTGCGAATATTCCGCTGGCCGAGGCCTTCCTGAGTGACTATCCGCTCAATTTTACGGCGGCTCTCGGGGTGCCGCTCTCGGATGAGGTGTTCATTCTCTTTGCCGGGTCGGTGGAGCTGATGTTGGGGATCTTCTTGCTTACCGGGGTTTTTGTTCGGGAGATCGTGCTGCTCGCGCTCGTGCCGACTAACCTCACGCTCACGGTTTTCAACTGGGCGGAGTTGATCGGGCATCTGCCCATCTACGGTATCCTGGCGGTACTTCTGATCTGGGAGCCCGGAACCCGAAATCTTGCGCTCTGGATGCGTGGCCTGCGCGAAGGACCACTCCCCATCCCTCCAGCTAAAGATCCCAAGACCGCTGCCGGAGGGAGCGTCGCGGAGGCTACCGGGTCTCGGTAACCTCCGCCGTGCGAGGTACGTATAGCTTGTGGACGTAATCCCGGACCATGCGCTGTGTCGAGAATTCCGGGGCGATGGTCTTTATGGATTCTTTCATCACACTGACCCAATCTTCGGGGACTCCACTCTCATTACGGTCGTAGTAGAGCGGGACCAGGGAGTTCTCCAGGGTCTCATAGAGGGATTCCGAGTCCACGGCGTCTTGCTCTTCCTCGGAGGCGTACTCTATCTCTTGGCCGATGATCCAACCATTGTCCCCGTTGTACGCTTCGGGCCACCAACCGTCGAGAACACTGAGGTTTGGAGCTCCGTTTAGCGCGGCTTTCTGGCCGGAGGTGCCGCTGGCCTCCAGGGGCCGTCGAGGGTTGTTGAGCCACACGTCGACACCCTGCACGAGATGTCGGGCGACGTTCATGTCGTAGTCTTCGAGCACGAGCAGACGACCGTCGAAGTCTCCGGCGGCGGCGTACAGGTCGCGGATGAATTCCTTCGCCGGGCTGTCGGCGGGATGGGCCTTGCCCGCGAAGACGAACTGCACCGGACGGTCGGTGTCCGTGACGATCCTGCGAAGCCGCTCGGCGTCGGAGAGGAGCAGCGTGGCCCGCTTGTAGGTCGCGAAACGCCGGGCGAAACCGATAGTTAGGGTTTCCGCATCCAGCTCCCGCGATGCACCCTCGGAGTTGCGCTCCCGCTGCAACCGCAGACGACCGTTCAGGAACTCGGCGGTCTGTCGCTTTACGCTCGTGTGCGCGTTCCAGAGTTTCTGGTCGGGGATCTCCTCGACGAATGACCAGACCGACGGGTCCTCGACCGATTCCCGCCAGGCGCGTCCGCCGGAGTGCTCCTCGAAGAGGTTCGCAAGCTCCGGGGAGAGCCAACTCCATGTATGCACGCCGTTCGTGACGTGGGTGATGTGGCGATGGCCGTTCTTCTCGAAGAGGTAATTCCACATATCCGAGGAGACTTCCCCGTGCAGAGCGGAGACCGCGTTGCGAACGCTGGAGTTGTTCATGGCAAGGACGGTCATGTTGAACATGGCCCCCCAGGACTCTTCCTTGTGGCCGAGACTCCATAGCTCCTCAGCTGGTATGCCCAGGCTCTGCGGCCAGGTGGCGGTGAACTCTTCGAACATCTCCGGGGGGAATGCATCGTGACCGGCGGGAACCGGTGTATGGGTCGTGAATACCGTGTTAGCGGCTACTTGCTCGCGGGCCTCGTCGAAGTTAGTTCCAGCGGCGACCATCTCCCGGATTCTTTCGAGGACGCTGAAAGCGGCGTGGCCTTCGTTCATGTGGTAGACGGCTGGTTCGTGACCGGCGGCCCGCAATGCCCGCACGCCACCGACGCCAAGAATAAGCTCCTGGGCTATGCGGGTGCGGTTGTCTCCACCGTAGAGCCGGGCGGTCAGTGCGCGATCCTCGGCAGTATTTTCTGGGATGTCCGCGTCCAACAGCAAGATGCCGGTCCTGCCGACCTCAACGCGCCAGACCCTCAGGGAGAGACTGCGTCCCGGCAACTCCACCTCGACGGAGATCTCAGTACCATCCGGGGCGAGTGCGAGGCTAACAGGACGGTTCTCGGGATCCAGGGGTTCATAGACCTCTTTTTGCATACCGCCGGGAGAGAGGCGTTGGCGGAAATAGCCCTGTCCGTAGAGGATACCCACGCCGACAAACTGAACGCCCAAGTCCGACGCGCTCTTTACGTGGTCTCCGGCTAGAACACCGAGGCCGCCGGAGTAGATCGGCAACGACTCGTGCAAGCCGAACTCAGCCGAGAAATACGCCACCGCTCCGGTATCGGGATAGACGTGATCCATCCATGTGTTGCGTCCTTCGAGGTAGATGTCGAGGTCTTCAACGGCCTTCTCGTAGGCATCCACGAAGCTCGTATCTTCGGCAGCGGAGTCGAGATTCTTGGTCTCGGCGAGGAGCCGGACGGGATTGTGTTCGGTTGATTCCCAAAGTTCCGCGTCCAGGCGGGCGAAGAGGCTCTGGGTTTCGGGTCGCCAAGTCCACAACAGGTTGTATGCTAGATCTGATAGCCGTCCGAGACGGTTAGGGATATTCGCCGTATTCGTCATAACGTGCTCTCTCTTATAGGGTGCTTGAGTGACGCATTCTAAGCAGAAACGCGAGCCGTGCAAGGTTTTGGGAGAAATATTCCGCTGTCGGGGTTCGCCGGCCTGGAATATCGCTTCTAAGAGTTTTATCTATTGGGCTGTGCGGCGGAGTTTCGCGTAGGCGGCGTTCACGTCTTTCATGCGTTGGTCCGCGAGGTTGCGGAACTCGTGGTCGAAGCTCGCGGTCTTATCCGGGTGGTATGTCCGGGCCATACGGCGGTAGGCGGCAGTGATCTCGGTTTTCGATGCTCCAGCGGGGAGGCCAAGTATATCGTGAGTGGGATCCAGCTTCCCTCGATCACTTGCGGGACGGATGCCGTGCCACTGCTCGTAGCGTTCGATTTCCTGTTCTTCGGCGAAGGCGAGTACGAATTGAGCGGCTGCCGATTCCTTTGAGGCCCGGATGCTCACGCCCTTCCAACCGTCGGCGGAGAGGTCCAGGTCTCCGTAGAGAACCTCCGGCAATCGAGGGTTGCTCCCGAAACGGCGATCCGGCGACCCGTCGCTCAAGGTGTACAGGTAAGTCTCACCCAGAACCTCCGTGTCCGAGAAGACCTTACCCGACTCCGCGACTTTCTCCGACGAGAATGTGACGTGTAGCGTTTTGTACGAGAAAGCCCGGTAAAGATCATCTTCGAGCACCAGCACCGCCTCGGGGAAGAAATACGCCGTCGTCTCACCGGAGTCGATACCCCAAACTTCCACGTTGGTCTCTATTCCAGGCTTCTCCAGACGACCCACCCGAACCATCGCACGTTCGTTCTTGGCAGAATCGCTGGTTTTCTCTCGATTCCAGACCCCCTCCGAAGTATCCAAGATGCCGCAAGCCTTGCCAACGCGCGCGAAGTGCGCAGTCATTAGCCGATCTCCACCGAGGTCGTATGAGACCCGAGAAGTCTGACGTTTGGCATGCTTTGCGTACAGCAGATAGGCCGCTCCCACGCCGACAACGAGCACCGCGAGCCCCACGAACCACGACACCAGCAAGCCGATCACGGCGGCTGCGATTACAGCACCGAGAGCCATGAGCGGTGCAGGTCCACGCCCACGCGGACGTTCGTTCACCTGTTGTAGAAACTGTTTACTCAGCATATGTATAGATTATCGTCCATTTCGGATAGGTACTTAAGCAGTCGTGCCTGAACGAGCCGGTGCATTGCCTCTTGAAAGTCCAAGATACTCAACGGAAACACGCTGGTCAAGATGTGTTGCGGGAGTGTCGTTAACCACCTAGTATTAAGTGTCGCATAAAGGCGGTTCGCTAATGGCTTGGAAAAACGCTGCGGTTCGATGCCAGAGACCAGTGGCCGTGAATAGTCGGGTGCCTAGATGAGCGGCTTCACCAAGTATCTGAGCCGCATGGCGGTAGCTTATGGAGTTTTGTTGATCTCCGTGCTGCTCTCGCTGATCGCCTTTTTCTACGTGCGCGCCGGTGCTGAAGTGGAGAATGAGATCCGGTTCAACGAAGCTACGGATGCCACGCGCGAAGCCATAGGCAGCGTTACGAGCTCCTATGTGGATGCCATGCTCGGTGCTCGTGGACTCTTCGATGCCAGCGATTCCGTTACCAGTGAGGAGTGGAGGGGTTTCGTCGAGAGCCTTCAACCCGATGAGCAATATCCGGGGCTACAAGCTCTCGGTTACGTAGAATACGTGCGTTCGGAGGAGCTAAAAGGCTTCCTGGAGAGGGAATCTCTGACGTTGCGGCCCGATCTCGAACCCTCGGGTGAGAGAGCCGTGTACTATCCGGTCACCTACGTGGAGCCTCAAAGTTCGGCCAACAAGGAATTGCTTGGTCGGGATCTCCACACCAGCACCGTCCACCGGGCTACGATGAATCGAGCTCGCGACTCCGGCGAAGCTCAGGCTACGAGCGTAGTGTATGTCCTCGGTGAAGCACCGAAGGATTCCGTGGCGGACCTCTCACTGCGCCGGGGTTTCGCCGTCTACCTGCCGGTCTACTCGGATGGAAAGCCGACGGATACCGTCGAAGGACGTCGCAAAGCTCTCGAAGGCTTCGTAGTCGGCACTTTCAGGATGGACCAGTTATTAAACGGAGTCTTCGAGGGTGTCTACGACCCCAAGGTAGATTTCGAGGTCTACGACGGCGGTGGATTCTTGGGCGACCAGCTCCTCTACGACGACGATGGTGTCCTTAGGGCCGGAAACGAGGAACCTGACCAGACTCTCACTAGAGAGTCCAATATAGAAGTGGCCGGTCGAGAATGGAGCCTGTATTTCACGGCGCTGCCAGAGTTCGAGCGGGGATCCTTTGACCGGTTGTCGGTCCTGGTGCTGCTATCGGGATTGGCGGTTAGCTTGCTGCTGTTCGGGGTCAGCCGCATGCTGGTTCGTAGCCGCCTGTCCGCCGAGCAATCCGCCCTGGACCTGGAAGTAGCTAACCGGGATCTGGGAGCCGCCAACCGGGAACTCGAAGCGTTCTCCCATTCGGTCTCCCACGACCTGCGGGCTCCCTTGCGGAGCATAGACGGATTCTCCCGAATAGTGATCGAAGACTACTCGGATAAACTCGACGATGAAGGCCGGAGCTACCTAAACCGAGTCCGAGCAGCTAGCCAGCGTATGGGACTGCTGATAGACGACCTGCTGAACCTTTCACGGGTAACTCGCAGTTCCATGCGCCGAGAAACCGTGGATCTGAGTGTCCTCGTGGATGAAGTAGTCCGGGTTTTGAAGGAGTCTGAACCGGGACGCTCGGTGGAAGCGATAGTCCAGCCGGGACTCGAAGCTTCGGCGGACCCGCGCCTCCTGCGGGTCGCCCTCGAAAACCTGCTTGGCAACGCCTGGAAGTTCACCTCCGCAAACGACGCCTCGCTAATAGAGTTCGGGGTCGAGCGGGACCTTGCTTCACAGGAGAACCAAACAGTCTACTTCGTGCGCGATAACGGAGCGGGCTTCGATATGGCCTATGCGGACAAGCTGTTCGGGGCTTTTCAGAGGCTCCACAGCCCGGAGGAGTTCGAGGGCACGGGCGTGGGTCTCGCCACTGTGAAACGGGTCATGCGTCGCCACGGCGGGGATGTATGGGCCACCAGTTCCGTAGGCGAGGGAGCGACATTCTTCTTTACTCTGGATGGCGGTCCGAGACTAAAGCCGGAGACCGCTCAGAGAGAGGTCGAGATCGCCTAGTGAGACTCGTGGAGGATAGGTGCCGACGCTCTTGGAGGGGGGGATAGTTGTCGACACCTATCCGTAATGTTTCTGACTTTAACCGACGGACTTCTGACTGTCATCCCCCAAATGGGGGATCTTTTCGTAGTTCATTTGTACTATCGTGCTTCGTGACAGGTTATGGGCTGGAAAGGTCTTTGAGCAGGGATTTGAGTTTCGGGGCCAGGGTTTCTATCTCGGCGGCTGAACATTGAACATGGAGGTGTATGTTCACCCGAGGCCCGTCCTCAGTCTCGATACTCGTGGAGATCCGAGTCTCCTCGGTTGGTTCTTCGGCGGTCTGTTCTTGCACGGGTGTTTCGTCCACGCCGTTACGCTCGAAGTCTTCGTCAAAGGTCGGCACCATCTCCCCAGCCTCTTCTTTTAGCAAGTTAGAGACTTTGAGGATCTCGATGATTGCCCCGGACCCGGTCATCACGGGTTTGTTGCGCGGCTGACCGGCGGAATGGGCCACGTAAGCCTGCACGGTCTCGAAGCTCATGCCCTCGCGCAATTTCACCGCCGAGACCACATTCTGCAGAAAGTCATTGGTCGACACGACCACACGCCAATTACGACGGATCTCCGCCGCATCCCGGCGCATGAGAGCGAGCGCCAACGCCCGCCCCTGCCGCGTAACGAGTTTCTCACGCTCGCCCTTGAGCACTCCGATAGCCGCCAGGAAAGCGTTGTTGCGGCTAACGCTCGACTGATGCACGGAGTCCAACTCCCGCACGTCGCCCGGACGGGCGGCCTCGTCTCGCGTTCCGTACGCCACGATAATATTTACCAGCTCCTCATACGGAGAGCCGGGTAGCCTAAACTCCCTGCCGTTCATCCAAAACACCTCTCTAAAAACCCTATGCCCCTCAACCGCATTATGCCGGATATGGTCGAGGGACGCTGAGAGGCGACTTACGGCACTAAAAGCCTGTTATAGCAACGACGGAGCTTTTCGGCTCTCCACCGTCCGGCCAGGTGCTTGTCGGCTCTTTGGGATCTTCGGTCTCCTCGCCAGGGTGCTGGACGGCGAGGAACAGAGTCTTGCCGTCGGGGGTGAAGGCCGGTCCTGTTAGCTCGGCCTGCACGGGGGCGCTGGCGAACTGAAAGACATCCGCCGCAGTCGCGCCGCCGTCTAGGCCGCTCGGCATGACGAACGCGCCGTTGTTCTTGAACGGGGAGTAGATGCCGGAGCCGAGGCTGCTGGAGGAGATGTCCGTCACGACCCAGAGGTTCTGGTTGTTGTCGAACACGAGATTGTCGGGGCTTGCGAATCCCGTCTGGGGGCCACCGGCGGCGTAAACCTCGAAGGTGAACTCTTCGGCGGTGGGATTTTGGTCCTTCTCCGTGATGCGTAGGATCTGCCCATAGAAATTTCCGTGGTCGTCGTTGTTGGTGAGGGCGCAATAGACCTGGCCGGTATCGGGATGAACCTCGATGTCCTCGCAGCGATCCATGGGTGTCCCGACCGGCGGACCGTCCTCCTCTTGCGGAACAGCGGATGCTTCGGGCGCACGGACCAGAACATCGGCTTGGTTCTCGAAGCCCGTGTCCTTGAAAACGGAGTTGTTCTCGAAGTCCAGAGCGTTCCATTTTCCCTGGGAGAAATCCCCTACGTAGAGCATCCCCTCGGTGAGAAGCTTCATGTTCGCTTCTTTGTCGCCCTCCTTGTACTGGCCTTTGGAGACGAACTTGTAGATACACTGGCTCTTCTCGTCATGGCCGGTGTAGACGACGACGCGGTTATCTTCCGAGAGGGTTACGGCGGCGTTCTCGTGTTTCACGCGACCTAGCCAGGTGTGCTTACGTGGTTTCGATTCCGGGTCGAAGGGGTCGATCTCCACGATCCAACCGTAGTGCTCGGGCGACTGGGCGTTGTCCTTGTCGTCGAGCCACCGGTACGTCTCGGCGATCTCAATGTCTTCGGGCTCTTCTTTGGTCCCGGCGCCGGGCTCGCCCTTGTCGTTGGTGCGTTCACCGTAGTAATCTTGAAAGTTCTCCTCGCAGGTTAGAACGGTGTTCCACGGCGTGGTGCCACCGCCGCAGTTGGCTAAAGTCCCAATCACCTCGTCCTCGCCATCCATCTTCATGGCTTTCGTTCCCGCTGCTGGACCAGTCGCGCCCATTGGCGTGGTTGCGTCTATGCGGCGATTCAGGTCGTCGTTCTCGATGAAGCTCCAGGTGTCGCCATCCTTCTTGACCCGCACGACGGACCCGCCGACACCTTTCTTCTCGCGGTTTATCTGGTCTTTGGTCTTCTTTTTCTCGCCATCGGGGTCCGTGTAGTCGGACCAGAACATCGGGTTGATGTATTCGTGGTTGATCCAGAGGATCCCGTCTCCAGAGTTATCTCCACCGTCTGGCGCGTCTATCGGAAAGTACGCGACGTAGTCATTGTGATCTCCGTATTCCCGGTCGGAGGTCAACTTGTCGCCGGAACTCCGGATCACCTCGTACTTGAAGCCCTCCGGCAGAACGATGTCATCTTTGTCGCTCGGCTCTATGGCCT
>JBGTDE010000189.1:0-1835 GCA_041748475.1 Rubrobacteraceae bacterium
GCGGTACAGCGGGAGCTCTCGTTGAGCGAGGGTTTCTTGGGCCTGGCCCTCTTGGGGACGGCGGTCGGGGCAATGGTGGCGATGCCGTTGACCGGCGCTCTCTCCTCGCGATTTGGGAGCCGTCGGGTCGTTGGCGTTACAGCGCTTTTGCTCGCGGTCTCCGTCGTTCCGCCCGCGCTCGCGCCGAGCTTCGCGTTGCTCGTTCCGGCGATGGTCTTGTTGGGTGCTGCGAACGGGTCTCTTGACGTGTCGATGAACGCGCAGGCTGTGGCGGTGGAGGGTCGTTATGAGCGGTCGATCATGACCTCTTTCCATGCGGCGTTTAGTTTTGGCGGCCTCGCTGGAGCCGTGATCGGGGGCTTAGTCGCATCCCTCGGTGTCGGGCCTCTGCCCCATCTCACTGTCGTAGGATTTTTGTGCGCTGTCGCGGCGGTGGTCGCTTTCCAGTCGCTGCTTCCGTCCAGTGCGGATGCGGCGGATGATGACGCACCGGCATTCGCCAGGCCGACTCGGGCGTTGTTGGGGCTGGGTGTGATCTCGTTCTGCGTCCTTCTCGGAGAGGGTGCGATGGCCGACTGGAGCGCCGTCTACTTGAACGACACGCTAGAAACCGGCCCCGGTTTCGCCGCCGCCGGATACGCCGCGTTCTCACTCGCAATGGCCTTTGGCCGACTCTTTGGGGATAAGGTCACCGCACGGATAGGTCCAACAACGCTGGTCCGCTTCTGCGGGGCACTCGCCGCCGTCGGACTCGGGATCTCGCTAGCCATCGGTCAACCGCTGCTTGCGCTCATCGGTTTCGCCTGCGCGGGCGCGGGATTCTCAGTCGTCTTTCCGGTAGCTCTGAGTGCTGCGGGACGCACCGAAGGCATGACCGTGGGAGCCGCGCTGGCAGCCGTCTCGACCGCCGGATACACTGGCTTCCTGCTCGGACCACCCGCCATAGGCTTCGCCGCCGAGTTGTTCGGGTTGGGAGCCGCGCTGTACATAGTCGTCGCGCTCAGCGGAGCTATCGTGCTGCTCGCTCGAGCCGTGGGCGCGAAGTAAGATGTAGCGGCAAGGGTAGGATCTCTTAGTCCAATAGGCTGTATGAAACGTCGAATGTCATGATGAACATCACACTGAATATCGGGAGGTAGAGGCATGACAGAACTTTTTGAGAATAAACCCGCTACTGGGGGAGATTACACGCCGCTTGGCGCGGCGGAGCTTCTGGATCACAACGACCGTGGCGTCCGACTCAAGGCGGGCTCAACTACCGTCGAAGTGACAGCTCTGGCTCCGGATCTCTTCCGGGTCGGGGCGTTTGCGGAAGGACGGACGGCAGCCTACAAATCCGAAGCCATCGAGAAGAATGATTGGGACATGGTCCAAGTCACGCTGGATCAAAGCGAGACCGAGGTGACGCTCTCCGCACCCGAAGCTACCGCGCACATCTCCCTGAACCCTCTCCGAATCCACTTCACCGACTCCGAAGGCCGCCAATTCGCCGCCGACGACAACGAACTCGGCATGGGATTCGTCACCGGCGGCCAACAGAGCGTCGTCACAACCCCACTAGGAGACCCCGCCCGCCTGTACAAGAGACGCGAAGAAGGCGAGCGGTACTTCGGGTGCGGAGAGCGGACCAGCGGTCTGGAGAAAACCGGTTCCTACCAGGTTTTCTGGAACGTGGATCCGCCCGCCGGACATACCGCCGCCTTCGAGAACCTCTACACATCCGTACCGTTCACTCTCTCGCTAACGGAGGGTAGAGCGCACGGGCTCTTCTTCGACAACACGCATCGGGTGGAGTTTGATCTCGCAAAGGAATCCGCCGACCGCGCCTACTACGG
>JBGTDE010000190.1:0-1618 GCA_041748475.1 Rubrobacteraceae bacterium
GGTGATGGAGGACGACGAGCTTTTGGGGATGGTCTCGGATCGCGACCTGCGCTCCGCTACTCCGGCGTTCGGCGACCCGGCACGAGCGGCTGCCCTACAGAAGATAGTCGTGTCGGACGTGATGACCTCTGATGTTGTAACCATCCGGTCGGACGATCCGATAGAGATGGCCGCGAACGTGATGCGCGAGCGCGGTATAGGTGGTTTGCCCGTGGTCGATGGCTCCAGGCTTGTCGGCATAGTGACTTCTTCGGATGTCATGCAGGCTCTGGTTCTACTTCTCGGGGCGCACGAGCCGGGCAGCAGGCTCGAAATATCCCTGCCGGAGCGCGTTGGAAGTCTCGCTGAAGTCGCGGGTGTTTTTCGGGATGCGGGCGTTAGCGTGGTGAGTGTTGTGAGCGGGCCCGCTTCCGGGCGGGATGGTCGCGTGGCCGTGTTTCGGGGAGATACCATAGATCCAGGACTCGTCGTGGAGCGTCTCGAAGAGGCTGGATACACTGTCTATGGACCGCCCTCCGAGTGAGCGGCACGGCCATACTGGTCCACGATAGAGAGCTCGAAAAGTATGGATTTGGTCCAGATCATCCTTTTAATCCTCTCCGAATCCGTATGACCCTTGAACTCTGCGAAGCTGCCGGACTCCTGGACGGCTACGATTTCACAGCTACCGAATCGGCGACCGAGTCCGATCTCCTCACGGTCCACTCCCTGAACTACGTGCGTCAGGTTCAGCAAGCTGGACTCGGAGAAGGGGACCCCGAAGACCTCCTTCACTACGGTATTGGCACGTCGGACAATCCAGCCATACCCGGCGTACACGAGGCGGGAGCCAAGATCGCCGGTGCGGTGCTGGGAGCGTGCCGAACGGTGATGTCGGGAGCTGCAGACCACGCAATGTGCATAAGCGGCGGGCTGCACCACGCCCTCCGCTCCAAGGCCAGCGGCTTCTGCTTCTACAACGACGCAGGCGTAGCCATCGCCCGGCTCAAAGAGAAACAGCCTGGTATACGAATCGCCTACATAGACACTGACGCGCACCACGGAGACGGAGTTCAGTGGATGTTCTACGACGATCCGGAAGTCCTGACCATCTCCATGCACGAGTCAGGACGATATCTGTTTCCAGGGACGGGCGGTGTGAAAGAGTTTGGTCGAGGCGCCGCCGCAGGGTGCTCGGTGAACATTCCGTTGGAGCCCTTTACGGGGGATTCTTCGTGGCTGGAGTGTTTCGACGCGGTGGTGCCGGTAGCGTTGCGGGCTTTCGGGCCGGACATAATCATCTCGCAGAACGGGTGCGACGGTCATCGGCTCGATCCTCTGACACATCTGGCGGCTACGACACGGTTGTATAAGGAAATTCCACGTCGAGTACACGACCTAGCACACGAGCTATGCGGTGGTCGTTGGGTCGCGACAGGTGGCGGGGGATACGACGTCTGGCGGGTCGTGCCTCGGGCTTGGACGGCGCTGTGGGCCGCCGTATCACATCAACAGCTACCTGAGGTAGTACCGGAATGCTGGATAGAGAGTCGTGAAGTCGAGAGCCCGGTGAAGTTGCCGCGACTCATGCGCGATGATCCTGCGGACTTTCCAGAAGGTCCAAGAGCTGAAGAGATAT
>JBGTDE010000191.1:0-4402 GCA_041748475.1 Rubrobacteraceae bacterium
CGCCCGGCACGCCTACGAACTATGGCGGGCCGCGGGCCTCAAGGAAGCGCCGTACCTGCTGTGTGAACAAGCATCCAGCAACCTGGCCGAGTACGCCAAAGGCAAGCTCGACATCCACGTAATAATGGTTGACTTCGACACCCTGGACCCCGTCGGCGCGAGCCCCGGCGCTCTGGAGCTGACGACATGGAGCGCCGCATGAGGCGCATAGCCGTTATAGGAATCGGACAAAAGGACAATAGTCCGTATAGCCGCAAACTGCTGCGAGATGCGGATGTCGTCGTGGGTGGGAGGCGGCATCTGGAGATGTTTGGGGTGGATCCCGGGCGCGCGGCGGTTTTGGAAGGAGATCTCTCGGGGGCTTTCTCGCGGATAGAGTCGTCGGAGGATCTTGTCGTCGTTCTGGCTTCGGGAGACCCTGGATTCTTTGGGATCGTGCGTTCGTTGCGGGAGCAATTCGGCGATGAGTTGGAGGTGTCGCCTGCTGTATCGAATGTCTCCGCCGCTTTCGCGTTGGCCGGTATCCCGTGGGATGATGCGGTGGTCGTAAGCGCTCACGGGCGGGAACCGCGACGGGCGATCAACGTTTGCAGGTCGCATCATAAAGTCGCGGTCTTTACCGCCCCGGATTTCGGACCCGCTGAATTGGCCCACGAGCTGAAGGGCAGCGGACGCACCTTTCTTGTCGCCCAGAGGCTTGGCGAAGACGACGAGCGGGTTGTGACTGGCGATGCCGAGGAGATTGCCGCGCAGGAGTGGGGAGACCCGAACGTAGTTTTGGTGTGGGATGAGGCGCGGTCGGTTGCTGCTAAGGGTTGGACCTCCTCCGGCATAGAAAGTACGCGGGGTTGGGCGTTGTCCGAGAGTGAGTTCGAGCATCCTTCCGGCATGATCACCAAGAGCGAGACTCGGGCTTTGATACTGTCCCGTCTTGGACCCGGTCGGGGAGATTTGATCTGGGACATAGGAGCAGGCAGTGGCTCTCTAGCCATCGAATGCGCCCGCCTCGGAGCCGCCGCAATCGCTATCGAACGCGATTCCGAGAGCTTGGCTCGAATCCGTCGCAACGTTGAACATCATAACGTCTACGTCGACGTTATAGACGGCGAAGCACCAGGAGCCCTGAAAAACCTGCCCGAACCCGATGCCATATTCATCGGGGGTACTGGTGGCGATTTCGAGACCATAGTCAAGCTCTCGGCGACCCGCGCCCGGCGATGCGTCGTGCTGGCCCTCATCGGTCTTGAGCGCGTTGTCCCCGCCGGAGAGATTCTTGAGGATTGCGGCCTTACGGTTGAGACTACGTTCCTACAGACTTCCAGGATGCGCGGGATTGGGGACATGCACCGCTTGGTCCCTGAGAGCGGCGTTTTCGTCGTGGTTGGGAGGTGCGAATGATCGGCCTGATAGCAGCTACCGCAAACGGTCACCGAAACGCCGCCCATCTGGTGGAATCTTGGTCCGACGCCCGTCTCTACGAAGGCAAGCCTCGGGAGGCTCTGGGCCGGGCCTGGGAAGAGTGCGACGGTGTAATTCTGTTTCTGGCTACGGGCGCCGCTGTTCGTCTGATCTCACCACTCCTCGAAGACAAGAAACATGACCCCGGAGTAGTCACCGTGGATGACGCGACCCGCTTCGCTGTCGCCCTCTGCGGCGGCCACGATGGAGGCGCCAACGATCTAGCACAAAGAGTCTCCAAAACCCTCGACGCGACACCCGTGATCACGACCGCCAGCGACTCACTGGGCGTACCGGCGCTCGACTCGCTCGGCGATAAACTAGGATTCAAACTCGACCCGGACTCTTCGCTAGCAGCCGTCGGGTCGGCGATGGTCTCTGGCGAAACCATCAACTTTGTCTCCGATCAACGGTGGCCGATTGGTTCGCTGCCGGAGAACGTCGTGTCGTCCGGGAGCCTGGAAGTGCCACTGGTCTTGATCTCCGACCGCTTATTGAAGATTCCGCAGCCTGCGGTCGTCTATCGTCCGCTGTCGCTTGTGGCTGGTGTTGGGTGCAGCCGGGGGGCGAGCGCGGAGGAGATACTGACCCTGCTGAAATCTTCCCTGGATGAAGCGGGGCTTTCGATGCAGAGTGTCGCAGCGCTTGCGAGCATCGACGTGAAGCGTGACGAGGCGGGGCTGCTCGAAGCGGCGGAGAGGCTTGGGGTTAGAACACACTTCTACGCTGCTGACGACCTCTCTGCGGTGGATACGCCGAATCCATCCGAGGTTGTTCGTGCGGCGATTGGCACGCCGAGCGTCGCGGAGGCGGCGGTGATGGTTTCGGGGGCGGAGCTTGTGTTTCAGAAGCGGAAGTCGGAGATGGCTACTGTCGCTGTGGGGCGGTTGCCGGCGCGGGGTCGACTATATCTGGTCAGTCTCGGTCCTGGGGAGGATGCTCTTATACCGGGTCTCGCCCGTGAAGCTCTGGCGGCTTCGGAGTTGATAATTGGCCTAGATCAGTACGTGGATCGCATCCGGCATCTGCTTCGTCCCGGAACTCGAATCCTCACGCCGCCACTCGGAGACGAGATAAAACGGGCCGAACTAGCCCTCGAAGAAGCCCGCGCCGGTGGTGCCGCAGCCCTCGTATCAAGCGGAGACATTGGGGTCTACGCGATGGCCTCACCGGTTCTGGAACTCGCCGAAGACGACGTGG
This sequence comes from Rubrobacteraceae bacterium, assembly GCA_041748475.1. Lineage (GTDB taxonomy): Bacteria > Actinomycetota > Rubrobacteria > Rubrobacterales > Rubrobacteraceae > JACDDK01. The sequence goes on from JBGTDE010000191.1 coordinate 2,659, forward strand.
ACGTAACAGTTGTCCCCGGCATCACGGCATCACAAGCGGCGGCCTCCCTGCTCGGCTCCCCACTCGGCCACGATCACTGCTCCATCAGCCTCTCGGACCTGCTCACTCCGTGGCCCGTCATCGAACGCCGCACGGAAGCCGCCGCTGCCGGCGATTTCGTCGTCTCACTCTACAATCCTCGCTCCAAAGGCCGCGACTGGCAACTCGGCAAGGTCAAGGAGATACTGCTCCAGCACCGCCCACCCGACACGCCCGTCGGGGTTGTGCGGGATGCCTACCGTCCAACCCAGAGCGTCACCTTCACGGATCTCGCTTCACTGCATCCCGAGGACGTAGACATGCTCACGATAGTCACAGTCGGGAGCTCCCAGACCAAGCTAGTCGCAGGCCGCATGGTCACACCGAGAGGATATCTAGGATGAAGAGTGTCTTCGCCGTGACAAATTCCTGCGCGGGGTGCGGCGCTTGTATAAAGACCTGCCCGGAAAAGGCGATACAACCCGCTCCGAGGGGCTATGGGTCGCCCTTGATCGTGCTTGAGGACCGCTGTACGGGATGTGCCGAATGCGCCGAGGTCTGTCCGGTATCGGCCTGCATCGAAGTTTTGTTGGAGGAGCGGTGAGGCGCGTTCACCCTATCGAGACGGAGAGCTATCGCATAATGCGCGAGCTGGTGGATCTCTCATCCTTTGGTCTCTTGAGCCGGGCGGTGGCGGAGCGTGTGATCCACGCTTCCGCCGATCTCGAATACGCCGATACCCTAGTCCTGGACGAAGAAGCTCTTTCCAGCGGCCTCGAAGCCCTGCGAAGCGGTGCGCCGGTCGTGACGGATGTCGGGATGGTCTCGGTCGGTGTCACTAGCCGAGAGACGCGTTGCTATATCTCTGATCCCCGAACCAGTGTGTTGTCTAAGGAAGCCGGGATCACACGCTCGGCGGCAGGGTTCCGACTTGCGGCTGAGGAAGTTGGGGATGGGGCTGTGTGGGTTGTTGGAAACGCGCCGACGGCACTCTTCGAGTTGCTGGAATCTGAAGTCGAGCCGGCGCTCGTGATCGGGCTTCCCGTCGGATTCGTCGGAGCGGCTGAATCGAAGGAACAACTTATCCAAAGCGGCCTGCCAGCCATCGCGAACCACGGTCGCAAGGGCGGTTCCGCTGTAGCGGTCGCCGCGCTTAACGCTCTTATCTACTACGAGGAGGATGAACGTGAGAAACACGGTTAGCATAGAAAAGAAGAACGAAGTGATCGAGAATGAATCGGCTCCGGCGCTCTTGATCGTGGGCCACGGCACACGAAATACCGCTGGTGTGCGGGAGTTTCAGGAGCTAATGACCATATTGCGTGAGTCTAATCCTTCGATTGTAGTTGAAGGTGGTTTTATAGAGCTTTCTCGACCTCCGATCTCCGAGTGCGTGGATAGTTTAGCGGAGGTGGGGGCTCGTCGGGTAGCGGCAGTGCCGCTGATGCTGTTCGCCGCTGGACACGCGAAGGACGATATTCCCGCCACGCTAGTTCGTGAGGGGTTGGCCCATCCCGAGATGAGTTTTCAGTACGGTCGCGCCCTTGGAATACGGCCCGAGCTTCTGGAGTTGATGGACGAGAAGATAAGTGCTGTCGTGACGGAGGAAGAGAAGGCCGAGACCGCGGTGCTCGTCGTTGGGCGTGGCTCGTCGGACCCAGACGCGAACTCGGATATTTGTAAGGTCGCTCGGTTATTCTACGAGGGTCGACAGTATCCGATGGTC
>JBGTDE010000192.1:0-3126 GCA_041748475.1 Rubrobacteraceae bacterium
CGTCCGTCCGACGTGCCGGTCTTTGTAGAGTACGGAGCGGCGGATATTGGGATCGTCGGTAAGGACATTCTGGATGAACAGTCGCCAAACGTGGTCGAGTTGCGGGATCTCGGTACAGGTGCGTGCCGCATGATCCTGGCCGCCCCAGCCGCCACCGCCGAAGAAGTGCGACGCTCTATCCGAAGCGCGGAGGTCGTGCGCGTAGCGAGCAAGTTCCCAAACACCGCCCGCCGGTACTTCGAGGGTATGGGCCGTCAGGCCGAAGTCATAGAGCTTCATGGCTCCCTGGAAGTCGCGCCGCTCGTGGGCCTCGCCGAGTGCATAGTAGACCTTACCGCCACCGGCAGCACCTTGCGCGAAAATGACCTAGTAATCCTCGACGACATAGCCCCATCGACCGCTCGCTTAATAGCCAACCGAGGCTCCTACCGGTTGCGCCACGGGGAAATATCCGGCCTACTCCAAGCCCTGCAAGCCAACGGAGCACCAATTGTCTAAAAAGCTGGATGCCCGCGAGATGGATATAGAAGAACTGATCCCAAACTTGCGCCGTCCAGGAGGCTTTCTCTCCAAAAAAATACGGGACATCGCCCGAGACATCGTCGAGGATGTGCGTGAACGGGGTGACGCGGCTCTCCTCGAATACACCGAGCGTTTTGATGGTATGAGGCCGGACCCGATCCGGGCCACCAAAGACGAGTTGGAGCAGTCCCGAGCGCATCTTACGCCGGACGTGGAGGAGAGTTTCGGGGTCGCGATAGAGAACGTACGGGCGTTCCACGGTCGGGAGATGGATCGCCCGTGGGAACGCAGCCGTAACGGAGCGACAACTGGCCAGCGCGTTCGCCCAATAAGACGCGCTGGTCTGTACATCCCCGGTGGTCACGGCGCGTACCCGAGTACCCTGGTGATGTCCGCCGTCCCCGCGCAAGTAGCGGGAGTGGGGGATATTCGAGTCTGCACTCCACCGGGGCCGGACGGTCGTCCAAACCCTATCGTCCTGGCCGTGGCGAACCTGCTCGGTCTCGAAGAGGTCTACGCCGTGGGTGGGGCGCAGGCTGTTGGAGCGATGGCCTACGGCACCGAGAGCGTGGAGCAGGTCGATAAGATCGTCGGTCCCGGCAATGATTTTGTCACCGCCGCCAAGCTCGAAGTTTTTGGAACCGTCGGCATCGACGCGCCGCAAGGTCCGAGCGAAGTTGTTGTCATTGCGGATGCGAGCGCGTTTCCCGAGCGCGTGGCCCGTGACCTGATGGCCCAGGCCGAGCATCTGTCTGGTGCTTCGGCGGTCCTGCTTACTCCTAGCGACGAGTTGATTCAAAGCGTCGAACCTTTGTTGACCGGAGAGCCAGCCGAGCTAGTCACGCTCGTGCGGGTGGAGAACCTGGATCACGCCGTAGAAATATCCAACGCCTACGCCCCAGAACACGCCCACGTTATCTCCGAGGACTACGAGGCTGTAGTTCAGAACCTCGATGCCGCCGGGATGGTTGCCATCGGAGATTTCAGCCCCGTAGCCCTGGGCGACTATGCTGCTGGTCCCTCGCATGCTCTGCCGACAAGCGGCGCTGCGGCCTGGGCTTCCGCACTCGGAACCCACGATTTTATCGCTCGCACCAACTACATCCACTATACGCAGGATGCGCTGCGCGAGATCGGGCCTCACGTCGAACGACTCGCCCGCCTCGAAGGATTCGAGAATCACGCGGAGAGTGTCCGCGTCCGCCTGAAATAGAACAAGTCGCTGGTAAGTTAGAATCCCGCAAGTCGGTATTGGAGGAGGAGCATGACGCGAACAGGCAATGCGGAGCGTAAAACGGGGGAGACTTTCGTACAGGTGAGCCTGGAGTTAGACGGGACCGGAGAGGCGAATATCTCCACGGGCGTGGGATTTCTGGACCACATCCTACACTTGCTCGCGCATCACTCCGGCATGGACCTTACCGTCGAAGCGAAGGGAGATACCTGGGTCGACGACCATCACACGGTCGAAGACACAGGGCTTGTGCTGGGGCGTGCTTTCGATGAGGCGATGGGGGAACGGGACGGCATCGTGCGCTTCGCGGATGCCAGTGCGCCGCTCATCGAAGCGATGTCGACGGTCGTCGTGGACCTCGGGGCTCGAAGCCATCTGACGTGCAACCTCGGGCCGATGCCCGAGAAGATCGGCACCTTCGATGTGGAACTTTTTCAGGAATTCTTGCGGGCTTTCACCCAGTATGGACGCTTTACGTTGCATCTGAATTGCCACTACGGGGAGAACGCGCATCATAAAGTCGAGTCCGGTGCAAAAGCTCTGGCGGTAGCTTTGCGGCAGGGGATTGCGCCCCGGAGCAGCGGCAGCGCGTCCACCAAAGGCGTGCTGGATTAGTTTGGCCGGTGCTATCGAAACCGTTGTCTTTGACTTGGGCGGCGTTCTCATTGACTGGGATCCGCGCTACCTGTACTGAAAGATATTCGACGGCGAATCTGAGATGGAGCATTTCTTGACGAAGATCGCCACGATGGAATGGCACTTGGAACAGGATCGAGGTCGCACGATGAAGGAGGCTGCCGAGATTCTGACCGCCGAACACCCGGAACACGAAGCGGAGATAAGAGCTTTCTACGACCGCTGGCCGGAGATGTTTGGTGGACCCATACACGGCACTGTGGATATCTTGCGGGAGTTGCGCGAGCGGGGCTATCCGCTGCACGCTTTGACGAACTATTCTGCAGAGGCTTTCGTGCTTGCCCGTCGGGATTACGATTTTCTCGAATGGTTTGATCAGATAGTCGTGTCCGGGGAAGAACGTATGGTCAAACCGGACAAAGACCTCTACGCCGTGCTCATCGAACGCACCGGCCTGGATTCTTCAACCACCGTCTTCATAGACGACTCACTGCCGAACGTAGCCGCCGCCCGCGAACTCGGCTTCACCGCTGTGGCCTTCGAGAGTCCGGGACTGCTTCGAGAAGAGCTTGTCAAATTGGACGTACTGAACGAATTCCCCGAAAGAATGACTTCCGATGCCTGAACCTCTCAAGGTAGCCGTCGTGGATTATGATGCGGGCAATACGCTCTCGGTGACGCGGGCGCTAGAGAAGGTGGGAGCTACCGTGGATCTCACGCCCGACCCTGAGGCG
>JBGTDE010000193.1:0-4017 GCA_041748475.1 Rubrobacteraceae bacterium
CCGCCACCTAGAGCCCCTCCGATAAACGGGACGAGCAACGCCAGGATGCCAGTACCAGTGAGTATGGTTCCCAAGCCCTGAGGAACCTGCTGTTTCGCGCTAGATGGAACTTGCGGTAGCGCGACACCAGATAGCTGGTCGATAAAGCTCGTGCCGACTACCGCGCCGATTATGGCCAGGAGCAGTATGACGAGAAGCGAGAGTACCGGGACCAGAATGCCGTGTTTCAGGCCCGCACGGCTCGCTAGACGACCGGCGACGTAGCCCCCGATCAGGAATGCCAAGAACAGCGTCAGGAGAAGACCGATCAGAGCCGCGATACCACCTTCCGTGCCGCCTTGCACGCCCAGAGCGCCCACGATGGCTCCGACCACCGCGCCAACGATGCCGCTGAGGATTAGACCAGCACCCAACGCCGCGAGCCAACCAAACACGACGCTCGGCCAACTCGTGCCAAGGTCGCTCTCGGACTGTTTGCGCTCCGTCTCGCGCTCTTTTCGGGCATCCTCGACCCTGCGAGGTCCGCCTTCACTGTGATCGCTACCGCTGTCGTGACGACTATCTCGCCCCTTACTCGCCTCAGTCTCGTCCACTTTCGGCTTGTCGGTGTTGCCATCTTTTCTGTCGCTCATAGTTGAACTCCTCTCTGTATGAAAATGATTCGTTTAATCCGGCAGTTGCTCCTCGCGCTCGGTCTGATCGTCTATCTCGATCTCCTCTTTGCGAAGGTCGACTTCCACAACCTCCATCTCCTCGACAACTTCCTTGCGGATCCGGACCTCCTCTTTCAGAACAACGCGCTTGGAGACCACGACCTCTTCCTCGAAGACCTGGATCACGACCTCTTCGTCCTCGAATGCGCCCTCGCCCCCGGAGACCTCCCGGTCAATAGGGACTTGCTCCACGTCCACCTCCTCGCGCCTCTTCGGGACTCGAATCTCCTCGCGTTCAGTCCGCACGGTCTTCTTGACATTCATCGAACCGGCCTCTCGCTGGCGAGCGCCGACTCGCGCCTCCTCCTCCGAGCGCCGGATGTTCGGCTCTTCCGAGGACAAGTCCGAGGGATCGTCCTCCAACGGTCGTTCGCCGTGTTTTTCGTCAACCAAAACGCGCCTCCCAGAACTCTAGAACCGAGCCTCCCGCCAACACGACGAGAGAGGCACGCCCGATTTGTGGACCGGACGCGCCGTCGCGGATCCTCCTACCGCTGGGTGTCGCGGCCTCGCTCGGTGGAGTCTTCGACCTCGACCTCTTCCCGGCGGACATCCTCCTCGACGACCTCGGTATCCTCCACCACGTCCTTGCGAACGCGCACTTCCTCTTTAGCCACGGCCTTCTTGTCGACTACGACCTCTTCTTTGGTAACCGGCACATCGACTTCTTCCTCGCCGATCTGGGCATCCGAAGCTTCGCCGTCGAGCGGCACGCGCTCCACGGAGACTTCCTCGTGCTTGACCGGCACTTCGATGCGCTCGCGGTCGGTACGGACGCGCTTGCGGACCTTCATCTTACCGGCCTCGCGCTCGCGGGTTCCGGCCCTAAGCTCTTCCTCGGAACGCTGCACCCTAAGCTCGTCCTCGTCTTCGAGGTCGGAGCCGCGCTGGTTCACGCCCTCCTCGTTACTGTCGTGCTCGCGGAACTCGCCGGACTCGGTGTCGCCCATGCTCATGCCTGCGCCGACGGTGCCTGCGGAACCGGAGTCGGTGGTCGCCGAACCGGAGTGCTCGTTGTTTTCACCATAGTAGTCGCCGTAGCCGCCACGATCTTCGGACTGGCCTTCGAGGCCATAGTAGCTGTGAACCTCGCGCTCGAAGTCCGGTGTGATCTCCTTGTCGTCGTCGAAGCTCGGGCCTTCCTTGACCTGATTCTTCTCAGCCGCTACTCGCATGGATTGATCCTGGTCGTCCACCGTCGCCATCGAGAACGGGAGCAAAGTGGACTTGGTCCCCAAAAATCCCATTTTCACGCCGACGTACTCCGGCTGATCCGCCTCGTCCAAAAACAAATCATCGACCTTGCCGATCTTGCCGCCATCCCGGTCATAAACCGTGTATCCGGCGAAACGCTCCTCTGCTGCCGTGTAACCATCGCTGCGATGCTCCGTCATAAACTCTCCTCTGTTTTGTAGGTCTTGCGCTCTTTCCTATCAAGACTTTCTGGTCCTTCACATTCCGGTGCTGCCGATCTCTTGAAATCTCACCTCCAGAACTAGATGTATGTTGTCCTGCTTGTATGTACACTAAAGTCCATCAAAGTAAACCAAAGCCGACTAATTTGCTTTTTCGCGCTAGAATATGCGGAATCACTTTGGTGTGGAGTGTATTTAGAGAGGCTTCAATGAGCGAAGTTTCGGTCAGTGGGAAAGAATTGTTGGATGTGGATGAGGTCGCCGAGCGTCTAAAAGTGGGGCGGGTGACGATCTACCGCTGGTGTCGTGAGGGTCGGTTGCCATGCATGAAGATCGGCAAGTCGTGGCGTGTTCGGGAGGAGGCGTTAGAGGATTTTCTTCAGCGAAGCGAGATTCCAAAGTCGCTTGCGGATCAACTACGACCATTTGTGCGAGTGCCGGACACCATTCTCGGTATCGCCCGGACGCGGGAGTTATTGCATCGTTTGGACACGGCTTTTTACCGGGTGGCGGAGTCACGGGGAGGGCTGTTGGTGAAATTCCACGCCGGGGAGCCGGAGTTGGGTGAGGAGGGGTTGCGCGACGAATTCGAGCGTCACGGGTTTGAGGTGAGGCGTTTGGAGCAAGAGGGCCGCTTTAGATTCAGTGAGGAGCGAGACCCCGCGAGCGGTCGCGAAGAGGCGTTGGAGACACTTATAGCCGAAGAATCCAACGCGGGCAGAACGATTTGGGCAGCCTTCAACTGGACTGCGCAGGTCGATATCCAGACCGCGTTGCGTCAGCAGGAGGCGCTCGGGGAGTTGGCGAATCGGCGGCAACTCGTAATAAAAACCGCTGTGCTCGAAGAGGTCTCCGACGAGTGGTCCAGCGAGGCGCAGCATTGGGCGCATACCGTCCACTCCGGCATAATCCGGGTCTACGATGATCAAATCTCGTTCGGTCGTCTGTCGACTCTACCGCCGGAATAGATAACTTCTCTAGAGAACCTCTCGACTTCTAGAGGGTAAGGAGCTATAGAACTTGGAATCTTCCAAAAAAGATATCGAAACATTGGCCTGGCTTGACGAGTCGCTGGAAAACGCCCGGGCTGCGGGCCGAACAAAGACCGAGGAGCTTTTGAGTCTCGTGCGTGTCGAGATCCTCGAAGAGATCAATTCGCCGCGACAAAATTCCAGCGATAGGGGCTTCAGCACGAAAATTTAATCTTCGCCGCCCGGCGGTTCGGGTGGCGAGGGTATAATGAACGGAGCTTCGGCGAAAGCGAAGAGAGGATTATCCGCATGAAATGGTTAGAGGTTTATGGACTTCCAAGGCTCCCGTTGTTTTTGGCACGGTGGGCCATGAAGCTAGGTCTTCCGGGTCCGACATGGTACAAGTGGAAGGCTGCGAGCGCCGGGACCGGCGTTATCTTGGATGAGTTGATCCGGGCCGCCGACGACCTCGGCTATGATGGCCAAAAGGTCGGCCAACTCGCCATGAGCCGCATCGGCGAGAAGCAGGGTGGGGATCTCCGCGAGCAACTTGGCGTGAAGACCATGAAAGACACTGTGGACGTAGTCATGCTCGCCAACCGATACTTCGACATCGAGATCACACTGACCGAGACCAAGGACGGCGAGTACGTCATAAACGCCGACCGCTGCCCGTGGTTCGGCGGCATGGGCCACGATGGTGTCATTGGCTGGGACGTAAAGCCCTGCGCAGCTTTCTCAACCTATGAGAAGGCGATGGTCAGCGCCATAAACCCAAACGTAAAACTCTCCTACACCGAGAAACGCACCACCGGCGGCCACACCTGCCGCGGCGTCTACCAGTACAAGGACGCCGAACTAGGCGACGGTCCGCCAGAAGGCGTGCAGCCGGAGATGATCAACATCGGCAAAAAACCG
>JBGTDE010000194.1:0-10214 GCA_041748475.1 Rubrobacteraceae bacterium
GTTGATGGCCCTATTTTATTGCGGTAGGAAGGACTGTCCAGTGACCAATTTACTAACATCCGCATACAACGCGAACACGAAAAGCATAAGGACCAAAGCCAGCCCAACCGCCGCGACCTTACCCATAGTCTCCGCGCTGACAGGACGACCCATGACCTTCTCCGCCGCGATAAAGAATAGATGCCCCCCATCGAGCGGAAGTATTGGCAACAAGTTCATCAAAGCCAGATTCAAGCTGATAAGCGCGAGCAACAGGGGGAAGAAACCCGTCTCTACCGCCGTGCCACCGACCGAGGCGATCCCAACCGGACCCGTCACGTTGTCGTAGAAATCTAGCTGTCCCGTTATTAGCTGCGCGACCCCGGTAGCGATAGCTCCCGTAAACCGCACGCACTCGGAGACAGCTTTGCCAATAGCCGCGAAGAACCCGTAGTATTCACGCTCGACTACGGGCTGAACACCGACCAACGCCTGCTTTGGTTGGTCGGGATTCGCCGAGAGAGCGCCGCTGATCTCTTTCGCCTCGCCATTCCGCTGCAATCCGACCGTTACCTCATCGCCCGGCTTCTTGCCCGCGACGGCGTTCTTGAAGCCTTCCCAGGAGCTAAACTCCTTGCCATCCACCGAGACCAGCTTGTCCCCCGACTTCACACCGGATTCAGCGGCCAACGTGCCCGGTTCGACGGCTCTCACTTCGTTCTTCACGCCAGTGACTTCCCCCGAAAACATGAAGATTCCGGCCAGGATCACGACCGCCGCCAAGATGTTCGCTAACGGCCCCGCGAAGATGATGAGTGCCCGCCGCCACGGAGGCTTCGAGGTGTAAGTGTCCGGTCCCGTGGCATCATCGTTCATTCCAGCCATCTTCGCGAACCCACCGAGGAGGATTATGCGGAACGAGTAGATCGTCTTGCCAAACTGTTTCTTGAACAGCGCCGGGCCGAAGCCAACCCCAAACTCCGTGACATGCACGCCGAGGGCTTTTGCAGTCAGCATGTGTCCCATTTCGTGGATGACTATCAGCAGGATCAGGCCAAGAACCGCAATAACTACGGTCATTGGCGAGCCTCTATTTTGAGGTTGGCTTGTTCTCTGGCCCAGTTATCCACAGCTACTATTTCATCCAAGCTACGCAACGCTCCAAACTCTGGCACGGTTTCGAGGACTTCCTCGATGACATCCGGTATCTGAAGGAATTGTATCCGACCTTCGAGAAATGCTTGGACAGAGATCTCATTGGCCGCATTCAGCGCCGCAGGATGTGGTCCTCCAGCCTTACCGGCCTCAACCGCGAGCGGCAGACACCGGAACACCTCGCTGCGAGGTTCCGCGAAGGTCCATGTCTGTCCGGCTAGTGAGACAGGTTCCGCACCGACGTCAATACGCTCTGGATAGAGCAAGCCGTAAGCTATTGGTAGACGCATATCCGGCAGCGCCGCGTGCATCACGACCGAGCCGTCGTTGAAAAACACGCCACCATGGACAACTGATTGCCGGTGGACCACGACTTTTACTTCGTCATAGGAGACACCGAAGAGGTGGTGGGCTTCGATCACCTCCAAGCCCTTATTCATCATCGTGGCCGAGTCTATCGTGATCTTAGCTCCCATCTGCCACGTCGGGTGCTTTAATGCATCTTCCGGCTCGACATTCTCAAGCCGCCCTGTCTCCCACTCGAAGAACGGCCCGCCAGAGGCCGTTAAGAGCAAACCACTAACCTCATCATCCCGCCGACCATCAAGACACTGAAAGATCGCCGAGTGCTCCGAATCAACCGGCACCAACCGCCCTCCGGATGCCAGATCCGTCACCCAATCTCCCCCAGCGACAAGCGACTCCTTGTTAGCGAGAGCAACAGTATTCTCGGCCTGCAACGCTCCAATCGTCGCCGAAAGTCCCGCAAATCCCACGATGCCGTTCAGAACAACGTCTGTCGAAACTTCCGAAAGGTGACGAGCTGAACCGGCTCCGACCAGCATGTCGCAAGGGAGAGTTTTCAGCGCGGCTTCGTCTCCCGTTTCGAGGGCGGCGTAGCGTGGACTGAACTCCTTCACTTGCTCGGCGAGCCGGTCTGCGTTGGAGTTCGCGGAGAGTCCGACTAACTCGAAGCGGTCTGGGTTGGCCCGCAGCACGTCGAGGGCTTGTTCGCCGATGCTGCCGGTGGAACCTAGTATGGTTATTCGTCTCATAGCAGTAGGTAAATATAGTAGACGGCGGGAGCTGTGAATAGAAGGCTGTCGATGCGATCCAGGATACCACCGTGTCCGGGCAGGAATTTGCCTATGTCTTTGATATCCAGGATGCGTTTTAGTATTGACTCGAAGAGGTCGCCGCTCTGGGAAAAGATCGAGATAGAGGCTCCCATTACAGCGGCTTGTAGCATCGGAAGGTCGAGGAACTCTATCGAGATCCAACCGACTACGAACGTGGTTACTATGAGCCCACCAACGCTGCCCTCGATGGTCTTCTTTGGAGAGAGACTAGGGAACGCTGGATGCCGCCCGAAAAAGCGTCCAAAGAAATATCCCCCGGAATCCGAGAGCCACGGGCCCATGACGGCTATGACGATGAGGGTAACTGGATGGTCTAGTTGGGCGAGAAGTCCGATGTGAGCGAGTGGCGCTCCGACCCACAATGCCATCAACAGTATCGCGAGAACTGCCCGTAGAGTCCGAGCTTCGGGTTTTCCTGACATCCAGAACAGTGCCCACGGCAGGGCCAGGACTGCGCCCGCCAGGATACCTGTTAATTCGTAGGGTATGGAGAGAAGGATCGGGAGGCAGCCCGCGCCGAGGGCGGCTATGAACGGCAGTGGATTTAAGGCTCGTGACAGTTCGTAGGCGGCAAGGCCGGTTACGATAAGGACCAACGCCAGGACAGCCCAGTCCCCGATCAAGATAGCCCCAATAACTATCGGGGCGAGTACAGCAGCGGTTACGGTGCGCCAGCGGAGCACGCCAAATCCCCTTAAGCTCCGCCCCGGCGACGAGACCGGGAACCAAACGTCTCAATGGCTTTTCCAAATTCCTCGCGTGAAAAGTCTGGCCATAGAGTATCCGTAATGTAGAACTCGGCGTAGGCAATCTGCCAGAGTAGGAAGTTAGAGACCCGCAATTCTCCGCTGGTCCGGATCACGAGATCCACTTCAGGCAACTCGGGCGCGTACAGGTATTTACCGAAAGTCTCTTCGTCCACTTCGTCGGGTGATAGACCAGAGGCCATCAGCCGTCGGGTTGCGTCGACGATCTCGCTCCGTCCACCGTAGTTGAGAGCGATGTAAACATCAAGACGGTCGTTATGAGCTGTTAGTTCCTCAGCTTCGCGGACGGCCTCCCGGACTCCCTTTGGTAATAGCTCTGTCCGTCCTAAAAAGTGAAGCCGCGCGCCGCGTTCGTTCAGTTCCGGCACTTTGCGGCGGGCCGTTTCTAGGAAGAGCGACATCAGGGTGTCGACTTCATCATCCGGGCGGGTCCAGTTCTCTGTAGAGAAAGCATAGAGTGTGAGGGTTTTGACGCCAGCTTGACCGGCGGCTTCTAGGATTGGGGTGAGTACGGCTACTCCGGCGCGGTGTCCTGCGGCTCTTGGCAGCCAGCGCCGTTGCGCCCAGCGACCGTTGCCGTCCATGATGATGGCGACATGTTGGGGGATTGGGTCTTTTTCGATGCGGGATATGACACGCTCGGGTTTTCGGATGCCGCTCTGTGGGGCTGGTTCCAGTGCTCAGACCTCCAAAAGCTCGGACTCTTTGTCCGAGAGCGCGGCGTCTATGCTCTTGACGTAACCATCGGTCAGTTTCTGGAGTTCATTCTCGGCACCTCTAGCGTCGTCCTCGGAGATCTCACCCATCTTCTTTAGCTCCGCGACATCCTTTAGCTCATCGCGCCGGACGTTTCGGACAGAGACGCGACCCTCCTCGGCCATCCCTCGGGCCAGCCGGATCAACTCCTTGCGCCGATCCTGGGTTAGTTCGGGGATGGGGAGACGGATGATCTTCCCGTCGTTCTGGGGATGCAGGCCGATGTCCGAGTGCTCGATTGCCCGCTCGATGGCCTTCATCGTGCTCGGGTCGAACGGTGTGACGGTTAGCATCCGGGCCTCCGGGACCGAGATGTTCGCGACGCTCTTGAGCGCCATGCGCGAGCCATAAGCCTCGACTTCGACCCGGTCCAGGATCGAGGGGTTAGCGCGTCCGGTGCGGATGGTTCCGAACTGCGTTTTCGTCGAGTCGACAGCGCCTCTCATCCGACGTTCGGCGGCACTAAGATCTATGACATCGGACATTTTGCGGCCTCCTCAGCCCGTCGTCGCGGGGTTCCACACTAGAGAGCCGACACTCTCACCCTGCAGTATCCTCCGCAGATTACCGGACTTCAGTATATCGAATACCACTATCGGTAGCCCCTCCTCTTTGCAGAGTGTGGCGGCGGTGTGATCCATGACCGATAGATTCTGAGAGAGTAGGTCCATGTAGTTGAGGCGTGGCACCCGAACAGCGTCGGGGTTTCGCCGGGGGTCTTTGTCGTAGACACCATCCACCTGGTTCTTCGCCATCAGGATCGCATCGGCCCCGATCTCAAGCGCCCGCAGCGCGGCACCCGTATCCGTCGTGAAGAACGGGTTGCCGGTGCCGGACGCGAAGATAACCACGCGACCTTTCTCCAGGTGACGGATCGCCCGCCGCCGGATATATGACTCAGCTACTTCTTGAATGTCGATGGCGGACTGGACCCTCGTCTCCATACCGCGCTGCTCCAACGCCGCTTGCAATGCCAACGCGTTAATAACCGTCCCGAGCATCGCCATGTAGTCCGCCGTAGCACTCTCGATGCCAAGCTCGTCCGCAACCTGCGAGCCCCGGAAAATGTTTCCTCCCCCGACCACAATGGCGAGTTCCGCTCCGGCTTCCACCGCTTCGAGGATCTGGGTGACGGTGAGTTGGAGGCTCTTCGGATCTATGCCAATATTGTCGGGTCCACCGAGGCTTTCGCCAGAGAGCTTTAGAACGACTCGTTTTAGAGGACCGAGTTCGTTCTGGCCTCTGGATCCGTTGCTCGCCGAAGCGGTGTCCTCCACGACTGTCTCCCTAGAGCTCGTAGCGCACGAAACGCCGGATGACGATATTTTCGCCCAATTTCTGGATTGTGTCTTGGAGCAAATCCCCGATGGTCTTGTCCGGATCCTTGACGTAAGCCTGACGCACGAGCGCTCGCTCGGCGATCCATTTGTCCAACCGTCCCTCGACGATCTTTTGCGTTATGTTCTCGGGTTTACCCATCTCAGCGGCCTGCTTCTCCGCAACGCTCCGCTCCTCGGTCAGCTCGTTCTCGGGAATGTCCTCCGGCAATACTGCCAAAGGCTGCGGACTCGCCGAAGCGACCTGCAAGGCCACATTGTGCGCGAATTCCTTGAACTCCGGCGTCCGGGCAACGAAGTCCGTCTCGCAGTTGATCTCCACGAGCACTCCGACCCGACCGTTGAAGTGGACGTAAGCATCCACTAGGCCCTCGCCAGTCTCCCGGCTGCTCTTCTTGGCCGCGATGGCCTGACCGCGTTCACGAAGAACCTTGCGAGCGTTCTCCACATCGCCGTCCGACTCTTCGAGAGCCCGTTTCACGTCCATCATCCCGGCGGCTGTCTCCTCGCGGAGCTGCTTGATCTTCTCTATAGTACTAGCCAACTTCGCTACTTCTCCTCAGTCTCTTGGTCAGCCCCCGTGTCGGTGGACTCCTCTACTTCGTCAACAACCTCCGCTTGAGCGGGTTCTTCCGGCGCAGCTTCTTCAGCTACCGGCTCTTCGGCGACCTCAGTCGTAGCTTCTTCGGCAGCGGGTTCTTCGGCGACGGCAGTCTCAGCAGCCGGGTCAGCGGAACCATTGGTGGTTACTTCGGCGGACTCTGCAGCATCGGTCGCGCTCTGGGAGAGTGCTTCCTCGGCCAGACGAGCTTCCTCGACCACGGGTGGCACGGGACGGTCGTCCGCAGGGACCTCGTCGGCGCCGCTGCCTTCAAGGACGGCTTCAGCCATCAGGCGTGAGATCAGGTTGATCGCCCGTATCGCGTCGTCGTTGCCCGGAATAACGTAGTCCACGACTTCCGGGTCGCAGTTGGTATCCGTAAGAGCCACGACCGGAATTTTGAGCCGGTTGGCCTCTTTGACGAGCAACTCCTCGCGCTTGGGATCCACGATAAACACAGCGCCTGGTAGGCGCTCCATCTCCGTGAGACCCGCGAAGTTACGGCGTAGCTTCTGATACTCGCGGTTCAAGGCGAACCAATCACGCCCGGTGCGGGCTTCTTCCGGTGTCTCCTCGACGCTAGTCACGAGGCCCTTGAAGTATTCGATGCGCGGTTTGATCGTCTGGAAGTTCGTTAGCATGCCGCCGATGTACCGCTCTGCCACGTAGGGCTGACCAGAACGCATGGCCTGCTCCGCGAGTGTCAGTTGCGCCTGTTTCTTCGTGCCTACAAACAACACTTCGCGGCCTGATTCAGCGACGCTGCGTACCAGTTTCTGGGCTTCTCTAAGCAACGTCAGAGTCTGGTCAAGATCAATGATGTGGACCCCGGCCCGCTCAGCGAAGATATACTTCTTCATCCGTGGGTTCCAGCGCTTGGCCTGATGACCAAAGTGGACACCGGCCTCCAGAAGCTCGCGAACGCCTACCTTCTCTACCGTACTCTCCAAAACTATCCT
Organism: Rubrobacteraceae bacterium; assembly: GCA_041748475.1. Taxonomy (GTDB): domain Bacteria; phylum Actinomycetota; class Rubrobacteria; order Rubrobacterales; family Rubrobacteraceae; genus JACDDK01. Next base: position 6,694 of record JBGTDE010000194.1, read on the forward strand.
CTCTCTTTCAGGTGGTTGGTACTTTTTCGTCCGCGCTTCGCAATCCATCAACAGTTGACGGACCACCACCTGAGCTCAATGGCCCTTTAGCGAACGTTAGTGGTCAAAACTTGGAAGATGTTAGCACACTAGGAGCCGGTCTCAAGCCCCTGTGAGATCACCAGATCCTCGGAGACAAGCCCGCGCAGCTTGGAAAGCGCTCGCCGCAATATCTGCGAGATTCGACCTTCGGACAGCTTCATGGCGATCCCGATCTCTTTTAGAGTCAGACCATCGTAAAAATACAGGGTAGCTACTAGCTTCTCCTGCTCTTCAAGATCTCCTATCGCCCGGACTAGATGCTCGCGCAGTTCTACCTGCTCGGCGGCGGTGTCGGGCGAGGGTGTGGCTCGATCCTGGATCATGGCATGAAATTCACCTCCAAAGGTGCCATTGGCTTCTAGCCGAGCTTCAAGCGAGCCGACTTTCGCACGTGAATACTGGTCCAGGAAAGCCTGGTACTCATCCGCTCCGATACCGATCTCCGTGGAAATCTCCTCCTTCGTCGGCGGTCGGCGTAGGAGTTGCGTTAGTTTCTCGCGACTACGCTCCATCTCCTGGGCTCGCAGGCGAACGCGGCGTGGCACCCAGTCCTCCTTGCGCAATTCATCCAGGATAGCCCATCGTATCTTCGAGATCGCGTAAGACTCGAACTTGGCGCCGCGATCCGGCCTAAAGGTCTCGATAGAGTCCAGCAATCCCAGCACGCCCCAGGAGATCATGTCTTCATGATCTACAGACCCGATTGCCCGAGCCCCAATACGACTGGCGACGTACTTGACCAGCGGCGAGTAGTTGACCACGAGCCGATCCCGCATCTGACTGGCCCGCCGCTCGATATCTTCCCGACGCTGACCATCGATGGACTGCCCCGAAGCCAACTCTGAGCGTAGCTTGAGATACCGGGGCCACAGCCGTCCAAGCGTCGGTACGCCCACTAGCCGGACCTTCTCACGAACGACCCCGCCGAGTCACGACTCACGTATCCTTTCAACTCCAACAACGTCAAAGCCGGTAGAAGCTCTCGCATCGAGAGCCCGCTGCGACCGGCGACCACATCCGATGGCGTGGGCTCGAAACCGATACCCGCCAACACAGACGCCTCATTCTCTGGAAGGCCGACCGGGATCTCGATTTGCGGTGGATCGAAGTTTTCAGTAGCGCGTTTGTTGTCGGGCGCGACCATCTCCACGAATTCTTCGATCTCCCAGATGACACCCGCGCCATCAGCGAGCATCCGGTTAGAGCCTCGGCACTCCTCCGCGCTCATTGGACCCGGTACCGCCCATACGTCCCGCCCCGAGTCGAGAGCATGGCGAGCCGTGATCAAAGCTCCACTCCTCTCGGCAGCCTCCACAACAACGACATAGTCACTTAGCCCAGCGATGATCCTGTTACGCGCCGGAAACCGCCAAGCCAACGGTGCTTCACCAAGGTAATACTCGGAGACCAGAGCCCCGCCATCGCGAACTTCACCGAAGAGCCCTCGATTGCTCTTTGGGTAAACTACATCTATACCGCATCCTAAAACCCCAACCGTCGGACCATTCACAGATGCAGCCCCCTCAAGCGCTGCAGCGTCGATACCGAGGGCTAGGCCACTAACTACCGGTACGCTCCGCTCAGCCAAAGCCTGACCGAGCCGCCGAGCCGTATCGTTACCAGTCACAGTAGCCTTTCGCGAACCGACGAGCGCGACCGCCGGACCAACCGGCAACTCTCCATCCACGAACAACGCGGGCGGAGGATCCGATATCTCTTTCAAGGAAGCTGGAAACTCTTCGTCGGACAGAGTCGAGACAGTGATACCGCGTTCGTTCAAGCGAGCTTCGATGTGTGCAGCATCGAAGCTGCGCTTCAAGTCGTCGAACTCCCGTGCGGCTTTGGTGGTCATCTTCACCTTCGAAGCGAGATGAGATCCTGTTGAGTCAAGCACTTCCTCCGGCGGGATGTCTCCCAGGCGCGAGATCAAGCTAGCCCCCACGCGAGCTTGCAGCAGCGAGAGGAAGAGATACGCCGAACGCGCTTTATCGCTCAACTAGCTTCGACCTCCTGTAGTTCAGAGCCTCCGCGAGATGCTCGACAGCCAGATCCACTGCGTTCGAGAGATCGGCGACGGTTCGAGCCACTCGCAGGATGCGATCATGCGCCCGTCCCGATAACCCCATCCGATCAATGGCCGTAGCAAACAATGCCTCTGCGTCGCCACTTAACGGACAGGCGTTTCTGAGAGCCTTTCCAGCTAGCGTGGAATTCGGGACTCCCTGACGACTGATCTGAGTCTCACGGGCCGCCTCGACTCTCTCTCTGATTGCCGATGACGGCTCGGCCCGTCCGCCATCGCGGAGTTCATCACGAGTCAAGCGTGGAACGTCTACGAAGAGATCCAAACGATCCAAAAGCGGACCCGAGATACGACTCTGATAGCGTTCGATCTGACCCGCCGAACATCGACATTTGTGACGTCGATCCCCAGCGTATCCACACGGACACGGATTCATCGAACACACCAACGTAACTCGCGCCGGATAACTCAACGTTCCAGCGACCCTGGATATGGTGACTTGTCCGTCTTCTAGCGGTTGCCGCAAAACCTCAAGCGTTGTCCGGCTGAACTCCGGGAATTCATCGAGAAACAACACGCCGTGGTGGGCCAATGAGACCTCTCCGGGACGCGGATTGCTCCCACCACCGGCCAGCCCAGAGGTGGATATCGTATGGTGCGGAGCCCTGAAAGGTCGCCTATGCACCAGGGAACCACCACCCTGGCCTGCCGCGCTGTGGACCTTCGTGACGGCGATGCTCTCCTCGATGGTTAGCGGGGGCAGTATGCCCGGCAATCGCCTGGCTAGCATGGTTTTCCCGGATCCCGGCGGCCCACTCATAATTACGTTATGCCCACCTGCCGCCGCTACCTCCAATGCCCGCTTAGCATAACCCTGACCCGATACATCCTCGAAATCACCCGACTCATCACTCTCTTCTTCATTACCATTGAACGAGTGTTCGGAAACCGGTATCCGCGCCTTGCTATCGAAAAATTCTACCGCCTCGCGCAGGGACGTTACACCGAAGACACTTACTCCGTCGATGGCGGCAGCTTCGTTTGCGTTGCCCTGTGGCAGAATCAACGACTTTATACCTTCTCGTCGGGCACCTTCGGCCATCGACAAAGCGCCTCGAATTTTCCTCAAGCCGCCATCCAGCGATAGTTCTCCCACGACTCCGGTGTCCTCCAACCTCTCTGTTGGCAACACACCCGACACCGCCAAGACAGCCAGGGCTATCGGGAGGTCAAAAGCCGCACCTTCCTTGCGAAGATTCGCGGGAGCAAGGTTGACGATGACTTTTTTGGTCGGAAACTTGTAGCCGGAGTTAGATATCGCTACTCGCACCCGCTCGCGGGCTTCTTGAACCGCAGCATCCGGCAGCCCGACAATGGCAAAACCCGGCAGTCCCGAGCTTACATCCACCTCGACCTC
>JBGTDE010000195.1:0-3266 GCA_041748475.1 Rubrobacteraceae bacterium
GGTTATATCCCGGATGATCCCGACGAAAGTCCGGTCCTCGCCGTGCCGGGCCTCCCCAAGAGATAGCTCTAGCGGGAACTCGGCCCCGTCTTTGCGCAGGCCCGCAAGCTCCACGGTGCTGCCCATGACGTGTGCTTTGTCGGTCTCCAGGTAACGCCGAAAACCCTTATCGTGAGCTTCCCGGAAGCGCTCGGGCATCAGTATCTTGAGCGGCTCTCCGATAACCTCTTCGGCTTTGTAACCAAACATCAACTCGGCCCGGCTGTTAAAGCTCTGGACCAACCCGTCCGAAGACATCGTTGTTATCGCGTCGGGGGCGGTTTCGATCACGGCTTGGTTGATGTCCTCGATGCTCTCTAACTCTGTTTCTTGAGCTTTGAAGCGCCGGTTGAGGATGGCGGTGAAGATAGCGATGCCGAGTATTACGAACGTGGCTACGGCCACGGCGATAGCGAGCAGGGAAGTGTCGAGCATAGCCTCCTGCGGTGGCGATGCGGCGAACTCACCGGTTGGGGTAAAGCTGGCGGCGGCCATCCCCGTGTAGTGCATCCCGGCTATCGCGCCTCCTATCGCGAGCGCGCTGCCAAACTTGAGCACGAGCCCACGGATGTTTAGCGAAGAGTCGCGGCGTAGCTGGTAGGCTAGCCAAAGCACGGCGAGCGAGGCGATGAGCGCTACGGCGACGGAGAGTGCCACGAGCAACGGATCGTAGCTGATCCTCGCCTGCAACTGCATGCCTTCCATGCCGACGTAGTGCATGCTCAGGATGCCGAGAGCCAAAACCCCGCTGCCCAGGGCTAGCTGAAGCCCGCTCATCCTCTCCCGGCTCACGATGAAGAGCGAGACCCCGGAGGCAATAACGACGACCACCATCGAGACGAGCACGGTGAACACGTCGTAGGTCATCGGCAGCGGCACGCTGAAAGCCAGCATCCCGATAAAGTGCATGGACCAAATACCCACGCCCATCGCCAACGCGCCACCCGCCAGCCGAACCCGGCGGGTACGTCCCACCGAGGCCGTCACCAGGTTCGCCAGATCTAGGGCGGCGTAGGAGGCTATTACCGCGACCACTATCGAGAGCGCGACAAGAAACAGATTGTATGTGCCGTTCAGTGCCGCCTCGGAAGCGCCCATCATATTTGCCTCAACTTCTCACTATTTTCATTCTATACAATGCTCCCCCGTAAAGTAGCTTATGCCGCGAGCATCGGCCACGTAATACCATAAGCTTCTCCGCTTCCCGAAGAGGATATGGAGAACCAATACCCTCGTGTACGCCATAATCTCCACAGGAGATGTTTCTCGTCTATGCTACGCACGATAGTTATCGGAAGATCACACTCGCAGCTTTAATCGTCCACGGAGCCCCGTGAGGTTCGCGGCTACTCCAACCGGCTAAGGATGAAGGCCAGGAGGAACCCCACGGTGGTCACGAGGCCGATGACCTCGCCACCTTCTTCGTAGGCTTCGGGCATCATGGTGCTGGCGAGCATGGTCAGGATCGCCCCGGCGGCGAACGCCTGGATGGCCGCGACAAAGTTTTCCGACGCACCGTCGAGGAAGAGGTAACCAAGGAGCGCGGCGATGGCCGAGACTATCGTTACCGTAGCCCAGAGCACGAGGATGTGGAGTGTGGACTTACCGGCGCGTTTCATCCCAGAAGCCGAGGAGAGTCCTTCGGGGACGTTGCTCAGGAAGACGGCGGCGACTAGGGCGACGCTGATCTTGCCGCCCCCCAGAAGACTAACCCCGATAGCCGCCGACTCCGGGATGCCGTCCATGAGAGCGCCGATAGCGATGGCGGAGGCTGACCCTCCCTGCTTCTCTCCAGAGTTCTTGCGGCGATGACCGCCGCTACGGTTTACGGTCCGGTCGGCGAGAAAGAACGCGACCGCCCCGGCGAGCAACCCCAGGGAAGCCGCATCAAAGCCGCCGGTCTTGTACGCTTCATCCATCAACTCGAAGGCTACGGAGGAGATAAGCACCCCCGCACCCAGAGCCATGACCCAGGAGATCACACGTCTCGACACCCGCACGTATACACCCACGAGCGCCCCGATCAGGAGCGAAGCACCTCCCACAAATCCCCAGAAAGCCGCCTCTAACATTCAGGATACGCCCGGCGTTATCCCTGCAGGATCTTCTCGTAGACGGCCCTGTAATGCCGGATGGCCTGCCGCAACTCTTCGGTCCCTTCGGTGGACTCGTCGGAGGAACCGTCACCGGAGCCTTCTTCCGACCCAGACGCGGAGCGTCCCACCACGCTCGCCCGGATGCGCCGGGCCTCGCGGTAGTCGTCCGCGACTTCCGGGTGCATGGCGGCCAGCCCGCGCTCCGTCTCCTCGTCGCTCTGAGAGGCATCCGCCACAAATTTGCGCTCGCCCAGGATGTCCGTCACCGTCCGGTCGGCCATCTCGATGGAGCGCTCCGGGTTGTCCACGAAGACCCGCTCGCCCCACTGCTCCTCGTAGCGGCCCCGGCTCTCCTCCGACAGCGGCTCTACCTGGCACTCCACGCGCCCGCACCGCTCCCGCAACTCCTTCTCAGCGTCCTGCTCCGAGCCACGCTCTTCAGCCGTCCGCTCGTATTCGGAGCCAAACTTCTCGCGCGTCCTCTCGCGCTGTTCCTCCTCACGCCGCGCCCGGCTCCGGCGCGACACTAGAAGAACGATCAACAGGATAACGACCACCGCCACCGATATAATTATCCCCAGCGTCATGCCACCCATGCGCACTCCTCTCGCTCGTCTACCTGTCTAGCATTATCCTCTCAAATGCTACATTCGTAACGCGAGTCGTGAGAGCACGCTGATCTTGTACGTTGCCAACGGCGCTAGGAGCGGACGACCTCGCGCAGTTCGCCGGAGGTTACGTCGTAGATCGCGCCGGAAACCTGGATGTCGTCGGGGATCAACTCAGAGCTTTTTATGGTCTGCACGTCGTCGCGCACGCTCTGTTCGAGGTCCCCGAACGGCAGGAAGTCCCGACCCGTCGTATCCACGCCGAGGTCTTCTTTTATCTTTGCGGTGAGATCCTCGTTGCTGAAGGTCGCCATCCCGCATTCGGTGTGGTGGATCACGACAATCTCCGTCGTCCCCAACAGCCTCTCGGAGATGACTAGCGAGCGGATAGCGTCCTCCGAGACTCGCCCACCGGCGTTACGTATAACGTGCGCGTCGCCGACTTCGAGCCCGAGAAACTCTTCCGGGTGCAACCGGGCGTCCATGCACGTCACGACCGCAACCCCGCGAGCGGGCGGCATGG
>JBGTDE010000196.1:0-4501 GCA_041748475.1 Rubrobacteraceae bacterium
AGCTTTTCGGGCCACCCCGGTACACGTGTCGCCGGGCGGTCTATGAAACCAGTGATCTGTAGTCCCAAACTGAGTAGAAGGAGGATGAATCATGCAAGACCCACAGAACCACGAACCGCAAGACCAGGAGACCCGACTCAATCGCGCCCAAAAAGACGACTCGGCTCATGACTCTAACGAGACCAACGAGCAATTTGAGCAAACGCCGCCACCTTCGACGAGTGATTTCGGGGACGCAGGCGACAGTTTCGAAGATTCCAGGGGCCGTGATATCGACTATGGACATACGGGAAGCTCGATGAGCGGCGGGATATCCCAGCATGGCGAGATCAGCCCGAGCGATGAGAAGACGTGGTCCACACTCTCGCACCTGAGCCTTCTGGCGAACTTCGTGACCGGCATCGGCGGCTTCGTGGCCGCGTTGGTGATCTGGCTGGTCTACAAAGACCGCTCACCGCGAATCGGCTTCCACGCGCTGCAATCCCTGTGGTATCAGGTGGCGTGGGCTGGCATATTCATCGGCTTCGGCGTAGTGTCGACGGTGTTGGGAATCATTACTTTTGGCTTGGCAGCCGTGGTCTTGGTGCCGCTCGCTTTGTTGCTAGCTTTCGTACCGGTCGTCCACCAGTGCTACGCGGCCTACAAGGTGAGCCAGGGAATCGACTACCGGTATCCGATCATTGCGGACATGATCGACGGCGAACGTCGCTTCCGCTAAGACGGTTCGCCAACGAAATTTCGTTAGCTGCGGATGCGGGGCTGGCTGTAGAGTTCAGGCGTTACGTATACGGTGATAGTGGAACCAGCGGGCGTTAGCGTTCCAATAGCCGGTTCCGTTCCCCAGGCGACACCTGTATCCGCGTAACCCTCACGGGAGCCCCGCACGATGTTGGCTTTGAAGCCGCGGTTATTGAGGATCTCGATAACCGAGTAGTCATAGTACTCGAGCACGTTTGGTACCGGTACCATCTGCGCCGGTTGCGTCGGCTCTTCCGTGACTCTGGCCTCCGGCGAACGCGACGATACGTTCTCGGACTTTGGCTCCGGTGCGGGCATCTCGGGCTCGGGGGACTCTGGAGTTTCCTTGGGCGCTTCCTCGACCGCTTTTGGCTCTTCTTGAGGAGCTACATCGGGCTTGCTGTCTTTGGGAGTGGCGGGCTTGGTGAGAGCCTGAAGACCATCGCCTCCCGACAGGTCCACGTAACCTAGACCGGAAGCCAGCGCGGCGCTTCCTCCTAGCAGCATCGCCACCACGCCGGTAGCTAGCAAGAGACGTTTGGAGTAGCCGCGTCTACCGGTGGAGGCGCTTTTTGTGGGTGTTTCGGCGGTACGAACGGCCACCTTGCGCGGAGCGTACGATTCGAGGTCGTCGAGGACGGCGTCGGCGGACGAGTAACGGTCCTCTGGATCTTTGGCGAGGCACTTCAGGATTACAGCCTCCATCGCCGGGGATATTTTGCGGTTGATCTTGCGCGGCGAACGAGGTGTGCTCTTCGTGTGCTGTCGTGCGAGACTCTTTATGTCGCCCGAGAAGGGCGGTTCGCCTGTGAGACAGTGGTAGAGCAGCACACCCACGGAGTAGATATCGCTCTGGGCTTTGGCCTCCGCTCCCCGGAGTTGCTCGGGGCTCATATAACGGGCGCTGCCCACGATCTCACCGGGCTCTCCAGCGTCCGCGTTGTCGTCCTCGACGATGCGAGCTATTCCAAAGTCCGCGACTTTGACCACGCCGCTGGTGTTCATCAGGATGTTCGAGGGCTTTATGTCCCGGTGGATGATGCCTCGGTGATGCGCATAGGCCAGGGCTCCCAAGAGCTGCTCCGCGATCCTGCGGGCGAACTGCTCGTTCAAGGTTGAGCTTCGCTTGAGTAGATCCCCGACATCGTAGCCCTTGACGTACTCGGCCACTATGAACGGCGCGTCGCCATCCTGGGCTATGTCGTAGACTTTGACGATGTTCTCATGGTCCAGGGAAGCCATCGCCCGCGCCTCCTGCTTGAAGCGGCGCCGGAACACGGTCTCCTCGGCGTAGCGGGTGTGCAGGGTCTTCAGAGCGACCTTACGACCAAGGATCGCATCCTCCGCCCTATAGACGACCGCCATCCCGCCCGTGCCGAGAGTGCTTTCTACTCTGTAACGTCCCCCAAGGACTGTTCCAACCGAGGCGTCCAGAACCTCACCGCCTTCGACATTATTCCGTCTGACCTGCTGCCTAAAAAGCAATTATATATCCCCCGCCACGCCTTAGATACGTTTTGAGGCGGACCATCGCTGCATCCCCCTACATGATGAAGGGTAACATTTTCATGTCCCATATTTAGGGGTTTCGCCGATTAATTTATACGTTTCCCCATCTTTATTCGGAATGTGTATGCTGACCTCACCCGCAGAATTGCGTCCGCGCCGAAAGGAAGACATGAACACGAGCTTCGATAAATACTTGCTCTACGAGGATCTCGTAAACGCGCTTCAAACCCTCACCCACGAACATCCGAAGCTCTGTGAGATCACCTCCATCGGCCGGAGCCGTGAAGGACGCGACATCCTGCTGGCCGAGATCACGAACCGAGACACCGGCCCGCCCGAGGATAAACCAGCTTTCTGGGTCGATGGCAACACTCACGCCGGAGAAGTCACTGGCTCGATGTGCGCCCTGTACCTGATCGAAACTCTCCTAGAAGGCCACTCCACGGACGGCCGCATCACGCGCCTCCTGAACGAACAAACTTTCTACATACTCGCCCGCCTCTCACCTGACGGCGCGGAACGCTACCTCACAACCCCCCACAACCTGCGCGCCTCGACTCGCCCGTGGCCGGAGATGGAACCCGACCCCGGCCTCCAACCCGACGACATCAACGGCGACGGACACATCGTCCACATGCGCGTTCGGGACGAGAACGGCGAGTGGCGCGTCTCTGACAAAGACACCCGCCTGATGGTCCCCCGCGCTCCGGACGAAGCGGAGCCCGACGGCGATTACTACCGCATGTACAAGGAAGGAACCTTCAGGGACTATGATGGCTTCGAGCGCAAGATCGCCCAGCCCTTCCACGGCCTAGATATGAACCGTCAGTATCCCTACCACTGGCGCGAGGACGCCGAACAGCGCGGCGCGGGACCGTACCCGCTCTCGGAGCCCGAGTCCCGAGCGCACGTGGACGCACTGCTCGCCCGCAAGAACGTCTACTCCGTACACACCTATCACACCTTCTGCGGAGCCCTGCTGCGCCCCTACTCCAACCGCCCGGACTCCGACATGCCCGACCACGATCTAGCCGTCTACAAAGCCCTCGGCGACCGTGGCACCGCACTCACCGATTACCCCAATATCTCCGTCTACCATGACTTCCGCTACGAAGAAGACAAGTTCATCACCGGCGCGTTCGACGACTGGGTCTACGACTACTACGGTGTATTCGCCTTTACCGTGGAATTCTGGTCGATGGCGAAAGCCGCAGGCGTCAAGGTCGGAAACTTCATCGAGTTCTTCCGAAACCCGCCCGAGGAAGCCCAACTCAAGATGCTCGCCTGGAACGATGCAGAGTTGGATGGTGACGGCTTTATCGAGTGGACGTCCTTCGATCACCCGCAGCTTGGAGAGGTTGAAATCGGGGGCTGGAAGACCAAGTTCACCGCCCAAAACCCACCCCCTAAATATCTCCGCGCCGAATGCGAGAGACTCACCGAGTTCGCCCTCGCCCACGCCACAGCCGCCCCACTACTGAAGTCCAACCTAAAAACCGAGATCCTCGCGCCTAACCTGCGCCGCCTAGAACTCACCGTCGAGAACACCGGCTATCTGCCGACGAACGTCACCCGGATGGCCGCCGACAAAAAACTAACCAAGACCGTCGAAGCGGCCCTGGACCTGCCAGACAACGCAACTCTTGTCTCCGGCGCACTTCTCGTGGACCTCGGACACCTGGCCGGAAGATCCGCGCTCGTAGGCGGCTCTTGGAAGGACTCCGCCTTCTTCAGCGGCCTCCCCTCCAACTACGCCCGCCGCGTGGTCTGGGTGGTGGAAGGCGAAGGCAATATAGAGGTCGAGATACGCTCCGAGAAAGCTGGTACTGTACGCCACTCGTCAGACGGGGAGGCCGGGTCCCGTACCTCTTGACAAACAACGAGTGGCGGGTTATTATTACGCAGTTGTCAATATCTGATAGGTAGACCTCGGTAACACGGGACGAGTTGAAAGCACGTCGGGGCCTCTGTGAAGAAGACATAGGCTTGGGCGTGGTTTGCTGTCTTCGGAGGGTGATCTGGCCGATCAGAGCGAGTATAGGAGGAAGCGGATGGAGAAAGTGAATAGCAGACCGAAGCAGGAGCGGAGCGCGGATACGCCGGATCTCATACCGGGGTATTTCGCCCGAATAGATAAGGGAAACTTGCTCTCGCACGACGAAGAGCGGGACTTGTCGCGGCGTGCGCGGAGTGGGGACACCTCTGCTCGGCAGCGGCTGGTCGAGAAGAACCTCCGGCTGGTCGTTAGCGTGGC
>JBGTDE010000197.1:0-2539 GCA_041748475.1 Rubrobacteraceae bacterium
GTCGAAACACCCTACCCTTCGATGGGCGGCGAGGACTTCGCGTTCATGCTGGAGAAAGTCTCCGGTGCATATGTCTGGCTCGGCGTCGGAGACGTGCCGGGACTGCACACGCCACAATTCGTCTTTGACGAGGAGATCATGCCCCGTGGCGCAGCACTCCTCACCGCTCTCGCACTGGAATCTCTATCTGGATAGCTTCTTAGAACAGACTTGTCTCGCTGGGAAATCGTTCTTCTCTGTCAGCCTCCGGCGGGGCTGCGAAGGAGTTCGTAGGTTTCGGTGACTCCGGTGAGTAGGAGCATGATCAGGAGGATCGCACCGAGCGGAATTAGCGTTGCCGCTGCTGCTCGGCTCCATCGGACGCCCAGAATTTCTTTGACGGCTACGGTGGCTACGACGGCTCCGTAGGGGATGGCTAGGAACGGGCCGAAGGGTATCCAAATGACGATACCGATCCCCGAGACGTATCCTAGAGCTCGAAACACTGGACCAAACTTCGTCCCTGACGGGGCTCCGTCCATGACTACTAGCACCAGTGCTGCGAGACCAGCCACGAGTAGCGGGCCGAAGACCACGGCTACTACGAGGCCTACCAGTGGGGCGTAGATCAGGGAGTACTGAAAATCTACGTTCCAGATCGCGGAGAGGGCGGCCTCCAGGATGATGTTCAGATACAGCACGGCGGAAACGAAGAGCGCGGGACGGATGTAGCCGCCGCCGGGATCCAACTCCCTAAAGAACCGCCCCGGGGCGAGCCAAACCTCCCGGAGAGCGTCGAAGAAACTCTCTGGTGAATATCGCCCCGAGCTTGCGTAGTCCTGTCTGAAACTTCCCCTACGCACGCCCTAGGATTCTTCCGAAGGTTTGGGATCCTCGCGTTCGACCTTGCCGACGTTCGCCTCAAGAGTCAGTTCGCGGGCATCCTCGGCGGGAAGGCGAGTGGTGATGTCTCCAGTATCTACGAAGATCCGCCCGTTGCCCGAGAAACGTCCCGCGACGATCACATCCCCAGACTCCACGCTGGCCTCCAGCGTACCGACTATAAGGTTCTCAAGGTCCACATCCCCCGAGCCGACCTCAAGCTCCGTCTGTCCGGTGTCGGTCTTGATCTCGGAGATCGACACGTCTCCTTGCGGTGATTCGACTCTTACGGAAGCCTTTACCTTAGAAACCCGCACATCTCCAGCCTCGGCCACGATACTCACGGCTCCATTCAACCCCATGACATCGACATCTCCAGCCTCGGACTCTACCTCCACGGACGCGCCGGTCGGTACGCGCAGGACGTAATCCGCACCCGAGCCTCGTCCACCGTTTGTTTGAAGAGAAACTTCGCCGCCCTCTCGGGCGATGTCTACCTGCACGTCGGCGGCGTTCTGTTTGGCGGTGGACGGGTCTTTGCCGAGGGCGTGCTTGGTCGCCTCGAACTCGACCTTCCGAAGATCTTGCACACCCTCGACGCTGATCTGACCGGCGGTGTTGGTCAGGGTCACCTTAGGATCTGCGCCGGTGTCCACAGAGTCCGAAGTCGTGACGGTCCCTGAGAGGTCGGTCCCCAGGGAACGCCACAGGATCACCGCTCCAACAATCAGCGCGATGATCACCAGAGCGAGCAACGCTACGAGCAGCCACGGCCTCCCCGAACGCCGTTCGCGTCCCCCGGATAAACTCTCTGACATCTCGCGGCGGCGGGGTTGCTCGCTCACCTGTACGACTCCTTCAAGCTAGTCATGGACCTATACGGCCATAAACATCCTCCAAGCGGACAATGTCCTCCTCGTCGAATTCGCCGAAGGACACTTCCAGTATTCGTACCGGAGTCTCGCCCTTGCACGAGAGCCGGTGTACGGTTCCTCTTGGGATAAAGAGTTTCTCTTCTGGATTAGGGCTCAGGAATTCGCTGTCTAGTTCGACTGTGGCGCCTGCGTCGAGTATGACCCAGAGTTCGTCGCGGTAGTGATGGTACTGGCGTGAGAGCGTGCCGCCGGGAGCCACGGTGATGATCTTGACCGTGCAAGGCAGGTTGTGCGTGTACTGCTCGAACCGGCCCCAGGGCTTGTCTACTTTTAATGATGGTGGATGCTGATCCAAGCTACTCTCCTCTCTCGTTGGACCAGTTTAGACTATCCCCGCAAGGTTGTTGAGGTCTCTTCGCTGCACCGAACCGCCAAGCGTGTTTATATGGCTTTTGTCAACTACCGGAAAAGGAGCAGCGTATGCCAAAGCTGGAGATAGAAGGGGTCGGAGATTTCGATGTCGAGAGCGGCAAGAGGCTCGTCCTAGCCATCGAAGAGGACGCGGGGGTGGACATTCTCCACCGCTGCGGCGGCAACGCTAAATGCACCACCTGCCGCGTCGAGTACGTCGAAGGCGAACCGGAGGCGATGACCCAGGCCGAACTGGAGATCCTCCAGAGCCGCGAACTATTCGGAGAAGTTCGCCTTTCCTGCCAGGCCGTCTGCGACCACGACGTAACGCTTCGCGTACCCATGACCGTCACCTCCACAGAGTCCGAGGGCCCCGGAAAAGCACCGGAAAC